>JAFQWW010000066.1 GCA_017407285.1 Clostridia bacterium | reverse complement strand
TACCATACTCTTGATTACAAACGGTACAAACTGCTCTATCCGTCTCCGTAGCAGTACCGCCCTTGTGTCCTTCTACGTTGTCCTTTTCTCCACAACTACACTCATTCCAATGGTTATTTCCGTCATACTTTAGAGTTGCATAGTTATGGGTATGACTTAAGGTTGTACCATACTCTTGATTACAAACGGTACAAACTGCTCTATCCGTCTCCGTAGCAGTACCGCCCTTGTGTCCTTCTACGTTGTCCTTTTCTCCACAACTACACTCATTCCAATGGTTATTTTCATCATACTTTAGAGTTGCATAGTTATGAGTATGTGCAGGAGGCGTAGTGTCTCCGTCCGGTTCGCCACACGCTACAAATACGCTCGTTGCAAGACATAATATAACTAAAATAAGGAATATTTTTGCTATTCGTGTTTTCATTTTCGTCTCCTATTCAAGTTTTTTTATATTATAAGTCAGTTTATAACTGACTGTCAAGCAAAAACTGACCTTAGCGTTTATAATATAATTATGGAATTCACAAAAAGATTTAACGAAATATTAAAATCTTCGGGGAAAACGCAAGCGGAAATTGCTCGCGCGCTAAACGTTACGAAACAGTGCGTGAACGACTACAAAACGGGAAAGACTCTCCCCTCTATCAATACGCTATACGAGTTATGCGCCTATTTAGAGGTTTCCGCAGATTATTTATTGGGATTGTCAGATTATTAAAAACGATAAAAAGTTAAATTTCAACAGCAACTAATTAAGCTACATATTTACAAGCAAGCGCGTAGAGAATATCTAAACGAAATATTTACAAGCAGGACGAGGAGAATGAAAAAGCCAACCAAGGCGCGTACTAAGCGTACGTAACTTGGTTGGCTTTTGATATTCGACGAAGTAATGCGACGTAAATATTTCGTTTAGAATAGGCCGGTGATCTTACCATTCTCATCCACGTCAATCTTCAACGCGGAAGGAACTTTAGGAAGTCCGGGCATAGTCATTATATCTCCGGTTTGAACGACTACGAAACCTGCGCCTGCCGAAATCTTTGCTTTTTTAACGGTAACGGTAAAGCCTTCGGGAGCACCGAGTAAGGTAGGATTGTCGGAGAAAGAGTATTGAGTCTTGGCAACGCATACGGGGAGTTTGTCGTAACCTAGGCGAGTGAGTCTATCTATCTCGGCTTTTGCTTCTTTGGTGAAGCTTACGCCTACGCCACCGTAAATGCGTTTAACTATAGTATCGATTTTGTTCTCGATTGAGTCTTTTTCGTCATAAGAGAAGGTAAAATCGTTTTCTTTGTCACACAATTCTACGACCTCACGCGCCAAATCTAGCGCGCCTTTACCGCCTTCTGCCCAAACGGTGGAGAGAACGGTGTTTACGCCGAGTTCTTTACATTTTTGGATAACCAATTCGATTTCTTTGTCGGTATCGGTGGGGAAACGGTTAACAGCAACGACACAAGGGAGTTTGTAAACCGAGGTAATATTTTTGACGTGGCGCAAGAGATTGGGTAAACCTTTCTCTAGTGCGACCAAGTCCTCGACACCCAACTGGTCTTTTGCTAGTCCACCGTGCATTTTCAATGCTCTAACCGTTGCGACCATAACGACGGCGTTCGGTTTCAAACCTGCCATACGACATTTTATATCCAAGAACTTTTCTGCGCCCAAGTCTGCGCCGAAGCCTGCCTCGGTGATAACGTAATCGGATAGTTTAAGAGCGGTATCCGTTGCGATAACGGAGTTACAACCGTGCGCTATGTTTGCAAAAGGTCCACCGTGAACGAATGCGGGAGTACCTTCTAAGGTTTGAACGAGGTTGGGTTTTAGCGCGTCTTTCAATAACGCTGCCATAGCGCCCACTGCGCCTAGTTGACCTGCCGTTACGGGTTGGTCGTCGTAGGTGTATCCAACTACGATTTTAGAAAGTCTTTCTTTCAAGTCCTCAATAGACGATGCTAAACAGAATATAGCCATTATCTCGGAAGCAACGGTAATATCAAATCCGTCACGACGAGGTACACCATTGGTCTTTTTGCCCATACCGTCTACAACCAAACGGAGTTGGCGGTCGTTCATATCCACGCATCTGCGCCAAGTGATAGCTTTAGGATTGATATTGAGTTGGTTGCCTTGATAAATATGGTTATCAAGCATAGCGGCAAGAAGATTGTTCGCAGCGCCTATTGCGTGCAAATCTCCAGTAAAGTGAAGGTTGATGTCTTCCATAGGAACGACTTGAGCGTAACCACCGCCTGCTGCACCACCCTTAACGCCGAAAACGGGACCAAGAGAGGGTTCACGAATAGCAACTAAGACGCTTTTGCCTATTTGTTTCATTCCGTCCGCTAAACCGATAGTGGTCGTAGTCTTACCCTCGCCCGCTGGAGTAGGAGTAATAGCGGTTACTAAAATGAGTTTACCACGTCTTTTTTTGTCTTTCAACTTGGTAAAATCTATCTTTGCTTTATACTTGCCGTAAAGTTCTACCGTTTCTTCGTCAATACCTGCGCTTTTCACGATATCCACGATAGGTTTCATCACACAATTTTGCGCTATTTCAATGTCGCTCAAATAAGCCATACTAGCCCTCCAAACTTATTCTTTCAATATTTTAGCACGGAAAAACTATTTCGTCAAGGAAAAGAGAAAATCACGGAAGATATCCGTGATTTTTATCTTAGTTTTTATTTGAAAGTAGTTTTTCACTCAACTCTAAAATCTCGTCTTTATATTTTGTTTTTCCTTTATCGTACACTTTTTTATATACGGGATAGGCAAGCGCTATAGGCACTATGCCCAATAAACTTACTAACACGCCCCAAAAAATAATTCTCCATTCCAAAATCATTGAAAGCCCTAATCCGAAAATCATTATACCCAAAATACCAAGTACTAATCCCCAAATAACCGGGGGGTTTTTGACTTTGTTGTCTAGATAACGAAGTCTTTGTAACACGTCCCCTACCGATTCGGGTGTATCTACGTAATTTCTTCTGATACTTTCTATCTCTCGCTTTTCCGCATCAGTAGGTGCGGTGTAATTGAATTCAAATTTTTCACTCATTTAATTATCCTCTATTCTTTTGATATCTATAAGCGTCAATATACCTATTGACAAGGTTATTAAAAATACTATTCCACCCGTCACTGCGTTCAAAAGGGCTACGTTTCCATCATAAAAGGTATCGAGTAGAGTGGTTTGCAAGGCAAGTACGGAGACTGTCGCGGACGACAAGCCCACGTTTTTCAAGATTCTAACGCTAATATCTTGACTTGCTCTAGATTTAACGACGTTTATTATCGCCATAGTTATTTTATAAAAGGTGAACGCTGCGACTGCGTATACAGTCCAACCCAAATGCACGAATGCTCTACCGTCCACGACCATCAACACGATAGCGGAGGATAGAAATATAGGAAGGGCAGTCAGTAATCCACCGCAAAAATAATATGTTCCTTTTCGTTTGTTAGTTTTTCGCGCGTAGACTGTGATGAGTCTAATCAAAGTCAACAACAAATAATATCCTGCTAAAACTGCGTACCACCAAGAACGACTAAGCACTGCAATAATTACGTAAAGGGCTGTGTAAGATAGGTTTATAACTAAGGATATAATAGCGAATACGACGGTACGAAAGGTGTAGTTTTTGAGTATTTTTGAGATAAATGCAAACTTGTGCAAAACTTGAACTATTCCTCTTTTAACACTCTTAAGGTAAATCACTACGACGTAACTTGAATACGCCAAAAACGTGCCTGCTATACCGTAAACTATATAGGATATAATAGATTTTGGGTTTGAAAACACCAAGTATAGTGCGCAAATTATACTAACTACGGTCAACGATATTGTTAAAGCCAAAAAACAACCCGTGGGTTTTTTGAGTTTTTCTAAAAATCTCACTTCTCGCCCCCAACTACGCCTACTAAAGTTACTTTGAAGGTTGAGCCTACGCCAACCTCACTCGTAACCGATATATTACCACCCAAAAGGTCTATAACCTTCTTGACAAGCGCCAAGCCTAGTCCGTTACCCTCGGAGTGATGAGAGGAGTCTCCTTGATAAAACTTATCGAATATACGAGCGCCTACCTCTCTAGATATACCGCAACCCGTGTCTGTTACCGTAATCTCCGCTCTCTCTCCCCCTCTTAAACTAAGACTAACTCGTCCACCTTTATTCGTGAACTTTATAGCGTTTGATATGAGGTTACTCAACACTATCTCAACGTAACCTTTTACGGAATATAAGCTAATCTCCTCAAAATCACAGTCTAACTCTATCTCTTTTTCCTCAATAACACTCTCGAATTTCAATACGGTTTCGGCAAACAAATCGTCTAAGCGAAATTCTTCGTACACCAAGTCCAAGGTTTGATTTTCTAATTTGTTTAGTTTTAGTATATCGCCTACCAAACTCGTCAATCTCTTGGTTGCGTTTTGTATAATTGCAAAATATTCCTCTTTTTTCTCCTCGCTCAAATTAGGATTTTTAATAAGAGTGGTGTAGTTTTGTATCAAAGCAAGCGGAGTTTTTAACTCGTGCGAAACGTTGGATACGAAATCACTTTTCAACACCTCGCTTTTAGAGAGTTCTTCCGCCATCTTATTAACGTTTTCTTTGATCAAATCGTACACGTTATATCTATCGTACGAATGAGTAATAGTCAATCTTACGTCAAAGTTTCCAGACGCTATCTGTTCGGTCGCCTCAAGTATATGCTCAACCGGTCGCTCCACCGTGATTTTACGTCTTACGTAGTCGATCGTGGTGCACACAAAGGTTATAAAGAGCATTACCACTATCATAGTTATTGCAACCACCAAGGTGTCGTCCGTCTTATCGGTTACGATTTTGAAAGCAACTAAGGCTATAGTTACGGTTACGAATATGGTTATAAAAAATATAATACCGCCGTACAAGGAGGCAATTTTATCCCTTCTTTTCATTCAATACCACCTTATATCCTAGCCCGTGCACGGTTACTATTTCAAAACCGTCCGCTCTCTGGGTTTTTTCACGTATTTTTGCCATATAAACGTCTACCGTTCTACTAGTTGCAGATGAATCGTAATCCCAAAATTCGTCCATAAGATTGGAACGAGTAAATGTCTTTTTTGGATAGGATAACAATCTAAACAAAATATCGAACTCACGCACGGTCAAAGATATCTCTTCTTCATCTATCCACGCGCATCTCTCGTCCTCGCTCATACGGAAATTGCCTACCCTGATCTCTTTATCCGCCTTAATACCAGCACGGCGCAATATAGCCTCTATTTTTAGCATAAAAACGTCTATATCAAAAGGTTTAGTTACGTAATCGTCGATACCTAATTTATATCCGTACATTTTACTCGTTTTGTCGTCTTTTGCCGTCATAAAGAGCACGGGAACGGTTTTATTTGCCTCACGCACCTTGCTCACAAATTCATATCCGTCCATTACGGGCATCATTATGTCACTAATAATCAAATCTGCACCGTCACTCAAGAAAGCATCAAGCCCTTCTTTGCCGTTATTGCAAGATACAACTATATGTCCACTGTCTTTCAAACACTCAGACACTAGACCGTTCATTGCTTTATCGTCTTCAACTACGAGTATCTTTGCCATAACTACCTCCCACTATATTATAAATCATCAAGGTGCAAAACCATTGTCTTTTTTTGTTAAAGTTTTGTAAAACTTATCTCTTCATTCTACGCCTTACCCGATTTAAGTGTCTTTCGAAATTACCACTTGATATAAACTCCGCCAAAACGTACTGATCTAATACGGGTACTGTGCAAGAATATTTACCGAGTTTTTCTTCATATACTGACAAAAGGACTTCGGGTAAAATCATATATCCCATACGCATTGAGGGAGATAAACTTTTGGAAAAGGTATTTATATACACCACTCTTTGCTCTTTATCTAAAGAATACAAGGACTCTATAGGGTGACCAGGCAAGAAAAATTCGCTATCAAAATCGTCCTCTACTATATATTTTCCCTCTTTCGCCCACTTTAGATATATATATCTTTTGGACACCGAAGTCGTAACTCCAGTCGGGTAACTGTTGAACGGCGTTACGTGCAAAACGTCAAACTCTTTATCTAACTCCGCACTATCTATTCCGTCCTCACCAAGATTGAGTTGTTGTACCTTGACTCCCTCCCCTTCATACACAGCTTTTATCTGTCCGTAACCGGGGTTTTCTATACCGAAAACTTTATCTCGACCTAATATTTTAACCACGCTCTCGTATAATTGCTCTGCTCCTGAGCCGATAATTATTCTCCTAGGCTCGGCTATCATGCCACGATATCTATACAAATATTCCGATATAGCGTTTCTAAGCACGGCGCAACCTTTATTGGGAGATTTAACGAAGAGTTTCTCGTCTCTGTCTGTCAAAACCTTTCTAATAGTCTTGAACCAAACCGAAGTTTCTAGCCCAACCTCTTCCACTATATCCTCCTCCGGCAATAGCGAAAGGTTGTAATTTGGGTGTTTTTCCTTCACGAATCCGTCTATCTCGCAAACGTAATACCCACTACGCTCTCGTGACACGATATACCCTTCAGACGCTAAAGTGTCGTATGCGGTTGCCACCGTGATTTGACTAAAACCCGTCAAATCGCTCATAACCCTTTTGGAGGGTAACTTGCTCCCTGCCTTATACTCTCCCGACAATATCTTGTCCTTAACCTTATGATATATAACGTTGTATTTCTTTTCTTTCATCTGGTTATATAATTTTCTCCGATTTTGATTATTTACATAATATCAATTATAGTTTATAATATGGAAAAAATCAAGAATTTTTTAATAAGAGGCACAAAATGTACAAAAAAGTTTTAACAATACAAGATATATCTTGCATAGGACAGTGTTCTTTGACCGTAGCGCTTCCCATTATTTCGGCGTGCGGACACGAGACGGCAGTATTACCTTCCGCAGTTTTATCCACCCACACCGCAGGTTTTTCGGGTTATACCTTTCGTGATTTAACCGACGATATGCCCGACGTGTGCAATCATTGGATAAAAGAGAAGATAAAGTTTTCCGCTATATACACCGGTTACTTGGGTAGCACCAAACAAATTGATTACGTAAAAGATATTATAGAATCCACGAAAGAAAAGGACGCTAAAATCATAGTTGATCCTGCTATGGCGGACAACGGCAAGCTTTATCCCGGATTTGATCAAAATTTCGTGAACGCTATGAAAAAATTGGTAGGAATATCGGACTACGTAGTCCCCAACGTTACGGAAGCGTGCATGCTCACGGGCGTTGAGTACAAAACGGAATACACCAAAGAATACGTCGACGAACTCGTCCAAAAGCTTTTATCCCTTGGAGCAAAAAACGTGATTTTGACCGGTATCGGTTATATTGATGGAAAAACGGGTGTCGTGGTCGTAGAAGACGGTAAATATTCCTATTACGAGCATGACAAAGAGTCTAATTCTTGCCACGGCACGGGCGATATCTACGCATCTGCATTCGTTGGTGCATTGACTTGTGGCAAGTCCGCCTATGAATCGGCAAAAATTGCAGCGGACTACACCGTGCTTTGCATAAAAGAAACTGCTAAACTTGATAATCATTGGTATGGCGCAGCCTTCGAGCCCGTTCTCGGAGAACTCATCAAAATGGTAAAATAAATAAAGCATAAAAAAAGCGACCTTTCGGAGCGGTCCAATAAAACAGTATAATAATGTTTTCGGGAAGCGGCATGAGTAATCATGCCGCTTTTCCGTTCATAACGTCATAGAGTAAATTGGCGGGGAGTATGCCGATATAGTTGTAGCTGATCGTCGCATCCTGCACTCGGTGTCCTTCTGTTTGCCATCGCTTCAAACGCTCTGTCACTAACCCAAAGCATAGTCAATCCTGGCGGAACAGACAAGGCTTTTTGAGAACCCCCGCATAAGATGTCAATTTTGCTGTTGGATAAATCCAATGGTTCGCCGAACAAGGCGGCAACGGTGTCTGAGTCATGATGCCATACTTGTCCAATAGCTTGCTGATTTCTTCTACATCATTACAAACGCCACTTGGTGTATCACAATGTACAACGGTTGCATATTTAAAGTCGTGGTCCGTTTTCAGAAAAGCCTCTAATTCTGCGACTGCAATCGGATTGTGATAGTTCTGCAGTATACAGCACCGGCTGTCCTCCGTAGATTTTCACAAAATCCGCAAATCCATTGCCAAAAATACCGTTGTCAATCACCAATACGCGGTCGCCAGGCTCTGTCAAAGATGCACACGCTGCTTCCAAGCCGAGAATACCCTCGCCGCCTAAAATCAAAGCTTTGTTCTCTGTGTTGGTTACTTTAGATAACATAGCGCAGGTTTCATGATAAAATCAAATAACTCCATATCCAAATCCGGATTGGTGCACTCCAAGTTTCTTGCCATTCTTACATTTTCTCTGACCTGCGTTGGTCCTGCTGTCATGATCTGATACATCGCTTACGCAGCTCCTCCCAATCTGATAATCTTTTTTAGCGGCTCTATACACACAAACGCCACAACACCGGCAACGCCTACCTGAATGACATTTCCAGGGATAGAGCCCATCGGAGTGATCCAGTTTCCATACAAAATCACTTCTGCAAAATAGTAGCCTGCCACTTTGATGGCAATAGCCAAAATCACGCTAAGCACATGATTTACCATAACCATTTTAAACGGTTTTTTCTCTGCAATCCAGCCGATGACATAGCCCATTGCGCCTACAATAACAAAGGTAAATGGTGCCCACGCAGTCCATCCACTCACCACATCAAACAGTGCCATGCCAAACGCACCTGAAATTGCACCCGTTTTTCTTCCAAACAGCATAGCGCCAATGAACAACGGCACATTGCCCAAATGTATCAGTCCACCACTGCCTACCAGCGGCAGACGAATATTAATCAGCCATGTTGCAGCAAAAACCATAGCAATGAACATAGCATCCATAACGATTTCCATCGTTTTACTTAGTTTCATCGTTTTCTTCATTGTGGCCATAATTCTTTCTCCCAATATAAATGTTATGTGACACTTTTCTTTTTCTCCTTGATTTAGTGTCGATAGTATTATATAACATTTCTGGTCATATTAAAATAACCAGAAACGAGAAAGTTTATATGGTCAGATTCAGCGCGCGCTTGATGTAAATCCCATATATTTGTTCTGCAATCGCAACCAACTTTCCATGGCTACGGTGTTTACTTTGCCAAGAGGATATTTATGACGGATAACATTTTCCCGGTAAATTTCAAGGCGTATCAATAAAAAAATTCCCACCCTATTCACTTCTATACAACTTTCGCAGAAGTGAACAAACACGACTTCTATACCGTCTGAGTAGAAGTTAAAAAGGGACTTCCACTCCATTGGAGCACAAGTCCCTCTTGCATTATTCGGTTATTCCTCCATGACCTCTAACATCATTCGTGCGCCCAGCTTAAAGCTGTTCTGAAAGATTAAGCAATCCGTGATAGTATCGTGTTCTTGAACACAATCGGAGTATTGCTCAAACAACTCTTTCTGCTCGTCTGTCATGGTGCCTCTGAGTTCTTCTTCGTTTCTACAAATCAGCTCCAGTAGCTTCTTGTACTCCTTAGAGGAAGTGTCGTACTCTGTAGGCTCAATATTGCCGTACCAAAATTCTTCAAGGATTCTCATACCGCATCCTCCTCATAGATCATCTCACGAAGGATGATTTCCTCAGCTCGGTTGCGGATGCTGTTCATGGCTCCAACCCATGCCATCTGATCGTGCTGCTTCATGCGCTCTGTCACGCCCTCAGAGTCTTTCATTTGTTCAATGATAAGTTCAAGGCGGTTCTGTGCCTGTTCGTTCAAGTCAGCCAGATACGTCCACAGCTCACCGCTAAGGCATAGATCATTGAAGCGGATAGGGCTATACTACTTGATATAATCTCTGTGCATTCGACCCCACCGACCAATAGGTCTGTTTTTCTCCGGTAAACGAATATCGGGAATATAGTAATCACCACAACGGATATAGTTCAGTTCTTGCATCATATGTACCTCCAATAAGATTCAAACATTCTGATAAAGATAGAAAAAGACGATACCTGGTTGTGAAAACCAAGTATCGTCAATTTTTTCTTGTCGCACTCCTATACGGCAGCTACCCCATGCCAGTAATGTTCTCATACTGTCTTATTGGAAACTACCCTTCGGTCGCTTTTTATTTTACTTTTTTGAAAGTCTTTTTACCCTCTTTATATATCGCACAAACGAGTTTTTGAATTTTCAAAGCTTCCTCTCCGCTTATCATAGGCTCACGATTTTCCCTCACTGCATCATAAAAGTCTTTAATCTCTCTTATGTGCTGAAAGCCCCAATAGTCTTTCCCTCCGTCGTAGATAATATCCCCTGCTCCTTGTTTAACACTTATTTCTGTGCCGTCGAAGAAAGTTATCTTAGCATCGTCGTAACTCATAACGGCTTTACCTTTTTCACAACAAAGTCTTATCTCGATATCGTCATCGCAAGCGTAATTGTTCATTGCCCAAAATGAGAGTGTCGCTCCACCTTTGTAGGTAATATAACCTTCTCCCGTGTCGTCCACTTCCATAATTGAGTGGCTACGATTATTCAAACTTGCTTGCACGCTCTCTATCTCGTCTGATATAAACCAATTCGCCAAATCCAACGAATGAATCGCTTGGTCAATAACGACTCCACCGCCCTCTTTATCCCAAGTACCTTTCCAGTCCGACAATGAATAATACTCGTCAGGCTTACACCAAGTTAGAACTACCCTTGCAGACAAAACCTTTCCGAGTTTGCCGTTCATTAAATTTTCCTTTATGAGTTTTGCAGTGTCGTTAAATCGACATTGAAAAATTATGCCGTATTTTATTCCTTTTTCTTTGGCAAGTCTAACGTTCTCCACCGCATCGGAGTACTCGATACTCATTGGCTTTTCGCACAAAACGTGTACTCCTTGCTCAATAGCGTAACGAGATATAATAGGATGCATATAATGTGGTACGCATACGTGCACCACGTCTATTAATTCCTTTTTTATAAGGTCTCGATAGTCGTAATACGCTGTTACCCCGTATTTTAGCCCTTGTTTGTCCGCTCTGTCGTGCTTAATATCGCACACACCGACTAACTTTGCGCCATCTAAATGCGCACAACTCGTTGCGTGCATGGTAAAAATATTACCGCAACCGACTATACCTACTCTAAGCATTGAACGCCAACTCCTTCAACAAAAACTCCAACGAATTTACACCGTCTATTAGTCTCGCATCTTCTATCTCTCCACCGCTTTTTGCTTGGTTTACAAAGTATAAGAGTTCGTTATAATAGCCACCGAGATCGGATATATTTCCACCGACGTTTCCATTTCCTTTCAACTCTTTTTTCTCAATCTTTATCTCTTTAGCCTCCTCCTTGGTGTAGAGCATAAATTTACCACCTGCGTTCTCTACTACGGAATTCTCAAACACAACCCTAAAAGTCGCTTCAAATGGACGAGTACTAGGAAGCCCCCAAGTGCCCTCCACACCTACTACAAAATCGGTGTACTTCATCAACGTATTAACGTAAGAGTTTTTCTCTCCCTTCAAATTTTTGATAGAATAAAACTTTTCGGGCTCGCCAAACACGGACAATACGTAGTCCACGTCATGGATATGAAGGTCTTGTCCTGCGCCACCCGACAACTCGTAATCTAAAAGCCAATTTTTCCAACCCCATTCAGGTATAGGAGAAAGGCGACGGAAGTTTGCGTTTAGCACCTTGCCGTACACTCCGCTTTGGACAATCTTTTTGAGTTCGACGTACTCGTCCCAAAATCTTATAACTTGACCAACCTGCACCTTGCAACCCGTTTCTTCTGCTTTGTTCAAGAGTTTTTTACCTTCGTCTAGAGTCAAAGCAACTGGTTTTTCTACGAAAAGATATTTAACCTTGTCCATGGCACACAAAGCATACTCACAATGCAAGTAGGTAGGCAAACAAATATCAATGACGTCAACGTCAGCGTTTTCAATAAGATCTTTGCCGTCTAAATATATGGTAGCATTAGTTCCAACTTGAAGTTCTTCCGCTTTTTCTCGTCTTATATCAGCAAGAGCGACTATTTCCACGCCCTCGATATTTTTATAACAATTTGCGTGCATAGAGCCCATAAAGCCACAACCGATAAGTCCTACTTTAATCATCTTATTTCCTCCCTAAAATCTTGTCCATAGCGTTGGACGTATTGTATATAATAGTATCAGAGTAATATTTATAATTAGGTATCATCTCGGCAGATACCCAACCATCGTAGCCAATCCCGTTCAATGCCTTTATTACGGCGGGATAATTAACGTCACCTGCAAGTAAATCTACAAATCCGTGCAATCCACCTGCTTGTATTCTATAATCTTTGAAATGTACCTTTTTAATTTTATTGCCTAAGATATTAATCCAATGTTCAGGATAACCGTTAAACAATACGTTACCAACGTCAAAATACGAACCAACGTAGGGGCTATCTATCTTGTCGATAAAGTCGTTCATCTCAATAGGAGAGACTAAAAACTTGTTCCAAACGTTTTCAAGAGCAATATAGATGCCTTTTTCCTCAGCGTAAGTCCTTAATTCTCTCAAAGCAGATAAACTTCTCTCATAAGTGGTTTTGTAATCTATAACTCTACCAACGTGTGCAAACTCAACGCTAACTGACCCAGCTATAACCAAGATCGTATCACAACCTAGGATCTTCGCCACGTCAATTTGACGTTTAATCATCTTCTTTGCCTGCTCTCTCTCCTCTTCGTCGTCTGCGTTAAGCCAATAATCCCAACACATACCGCAACTTAAACTATAAAGTTCAAGGCCGTATTCTTCTGCTTGTTCTTTAATTTTTAACAAATCCTCGTCGCTTGTGTCCATAGTTATCTCGCCTGTATGACCTAGCGCTAGTTCAACGCCCTCAAATCCTGCGTCTTTTGCTAAAGCAAACACTTCACTCAACTTCATTTCGGGGAAAGACCAAATATTGATACCTTTTTTCATAAAATCTCCTTGCAATAATTTTTTTACCATGATAAAATAATTATAAAAAAAACTGTCCTGCTTGGACAGTTGATTTTCAACTCTAACAGTTTAATTTTGTCCACAAATAAAATTTAGAAGAGGAAGAATATGAAAGCATCGTACGTAAAAACAAATATTAAATGCATTATAAACGTATCCAAAATCGTCACCATTCACTATTACGAATTTGACGAAAATTTCTCCTTTTCGGGAGAATCACACGACTTTTGGGAAATGGTATACGTTGACAAAGGTCGCGTCCAAATCCGTCGCGATACCGACGTTATAAACTTAAAACAAGGAGAGGTTATTTTTCACAAGCCTAACGAATTTCACTCAATAAAAGCGCTTGATTCTTCTCCAAACTTTTTCGTAGTATCTTTTGTATCAAATTCCCCTTCCATGCAGTATTTTGAAAAATACCACACGACTCTCGATAAAACGCTTATTCCATTCATAGCCTCAATAATCTCGGAATCGGAACAAACCTACGTTATTCCTAAAAACGATCCCACACTAAAAAAGCTCGTAAAAGTACGAGAGCCAAACGTCGGCAGTGAGCAACTAATAAAAACATATTTAGAACAACTTTTAATACTAACGTTACGAAAGGTAATAAAAAAAGGAGATACTCCGGTTTTTCCCAACAAAGAAAGCATGGAAAGCCATTTGGTTACCGAGGTAAAAGAGTTTATAAAAAATACTCCTGCGCCCACCCAAATAAACGATATATGCAAAGCAATCGGCTATAGCAAAAGTTATCTAAGCAAACTTTTCAAAGAGCAAACGGGAAAATCAATCTCGTATTATTCAACTTGTGAACGCATACAACGAGCAAAAGATATGATTAGACAAAGCGATAAAAACTTCACGCAAATATCCGATTTTTTAGGCTTTGACAATCCTCAATATTTTTCCCAAGTATTTAAACGTATTACGAATATGACACCAACTGAATTTAAGTCGTCACTAAATTTTAATGAATAAAAAAACGCACCGTATAATTTGTTTTACGGTGCGTTTTTTATATTAAATATTTTATAAATCTATCTCAATTTTTCCATTATCACAATAATTAATTATTCGTTTATCAAAATATAGACTTTGTAAAAATTCTTCGTACTCTTCTCTCGTTTTGAATACGGGAGAAGAGTTTTTGACTATTTCTTTACATCTTTTGCCGTCCTCTTTCAATAATTCGTATATTACGGACAACTGCAAAGCGCAAGAATTAGTCAACGCTCTTTTATAATCTGTCAACCTATAATCTTCTCCGTGCAAACTACCCGTTGCTCCACCTATATTTATATGCATAGCGGGCATTATCATAGTAACGTCCCCCATATCGGTAGATGAAGAGCAGAAGCCTCTCTCGTACACCTTGTCACGACCAAATACACCACGCGAACACTCTCGAACTAAGTCCACAACGCCCTCGTCGTTTACAACGGGCATAGATCCTGGCATATCGAATATTTTTGCGTTTGCGCCAACAGACAAACACGCCCCTGCTATAGCACGGTTAACCTTTTGGTTTACCTCCTTTATAACTTCACTATTAGCACCGCGAACGTAGGAATCTATCTTAACTTCGTTAGGTATAGTATTTACGGCGTCTCCACCCTTAGTTATCACGGGATGTACTCTTACGTGATCCTCGTCACGGAAGGTTTCTCTCAACGCATTTATCGCAGACAAAGCAAGATTGCCTGCGTACAAGGCGTTTATTCCGTCCTCCGGATTTGCGCCTGCATGCGCCGATTTTCCCTCGATAACCACGCTTTTTCTAACCAAACCGTTCTCGCCCGAATATACGTATACGCCCTCTTCCTCGCATCTTATATGACACATAAAAGCCATATCTACACCGTCTAATAAGCCACGTCTTATAAACTCTTGTTTACCAGTCGGAAAACGTATAACACCGCTCTCTATCATCTTACGGCGCTTATCCATACGAATACCCTCTTCAGCAGGAACGATTAAAAATCTTACCTTGCCCGAAATATCTCCAAGTACCCCTTCACTTAGTCCCTTTGCAACGCCTAAAACGCCCGCGCACTGAAAATCGTGTCCACACGCGTGTACCGCTCCCGTAATTTTATCGCACTCAACGTGTCTAGGATTGACGACACAGTCAAGTTCGGCTAACACGCCTATAGTTGGACCTTCTTTTCCCGTGTCAAACTCCGCAGTAAATCCCGTGATGTCCTCTGCGGATTTGACTATATAACCCAACGAGGCAAACGCCTTTTTCATATATTCGTCCGTCTTTATCTCACAATAAGCGATTTCGGGGTTTTTGCGAATATATTCGTAACCCTCCGCCATAAAGTTTACGTTTTTACTAGCAATATCTAAAAAATTAAGCATAATACACCTCGAATAAATTATATCACTAACTAAATCGAAAAACAATACCCTTAATGCACTTTTATGCACAAAAAGTGTAAAATCGTACTTGCTATTGACTTGAGTGTTTGATTGTGCTATAATTTTTATATACTAAAATTGGAGATTATTATATGAAATGTTGTAATTATTCCGACGTAGAGTTTCTCTTCCCTTTTGACGGAGACTGCTTAAATTCTCGTGACGGAAAGAAAGGAAATCGAGGTCTTATCGTGCCCGTTACCGTGAAAACGTACGCTAATAAAGATATATATATCAATTCTATAAAAGCTACCGAGTCCAACGGTACGTATCGAGCAGAGGTTGAACTTTTGGGCTATAGAAATTCAATATTAGTTGAGAACAAAACGGACTCAACGCATGCAAAAATCACCGTTTTTTGGATTCAAAACGCGGAAAACGTTTACCGCATATCCTCGGACGATAACGTTATCTTTTTGCAAGACATCACTAAGAACAAGGACGTTTATAAATCTATATTTGACAATCCTTATCTTGCCGTTTACAAAAAGGCGCACGATTTGTACGGCGCTAAGGTGCATATCAATCTTTTTTACGAATTTGACGATCAAGCGCGCTCTTTATTCTCCTCCCCTCGAGAGTATTTTAATCTCTCTATGACTACGGATAAGTTCAAAGAGGAATTTACAAAAAACTCTGATTGGCTCAAACTCTCCTTTCACGCCTACTCCGAGTTTCCCGACAAACCGTACGAGCACGCAACGAGAGAGAAAATCACCTCGGACTGCATAAAAGTCGTCAAGGAAATTATCCGTTTTGCAGGACCTGACTCACTCTCTGATACCCTTACCGTGCATTGGGGTGAAGCAAATCGCGAATGTGTACGAGGCTTGCGTTCTTTAGGTATTAAAAACTTCGCGGCATACTTTGATCCCGACGATAACGGAGATTATATAGTATCTTATTATCATAAAGAAAACTTAAAACTTTGCAACCACGTTCACGAACGAGATTTTTTCTACGACAAGCGTGAGGATGCCTTTTTTGCAAAAATCGACTGCGTTAGCAATATCGGCACTCTTAGTGAGGCTATGGAAAGGGTAAAAAATGCCTCTACTAATCCTCATACGGGTGGATTTGTGTCCGTTATGATACACGAACAATATTTCCATGATGATTATATAAACTACGAACCTGATTTTGAGGCGCGTGTGCTTGAGCCTGCTAAATATCTGTATGAAAGAGGATATAGAGGGGCGCACGTAACCGAT
>JAFQWW010000065.1 GCA_017407285.1 Clostridia bacterium | reverse complement strand
TTCATACCGTATCGAAAAACGGAGGACACCTTGCATCAAACTTAGGTATGGTAGAAGCAACGATTGCTATTCATAAAGCTTTCGATTTAGATAGAGATAAATTAATATTTGACGTAGGTCATCAATGTTATACACATAAATTACTCACAGGTAGAGATTCTCAATTCCATACGTTACGCCAATATAACGGATTGTCGGGTTTTTGTAACCGAAAAGAAAGCAAATACGACGTTTTAAACGAAGGACATTGTGGTACGTCCATTTCATCTGCCTTAGGGGTGGCTATTGCAAACAAACTACAAGGAAACGAGGCTTACACGATTGCGGTGGTAGGAGATGGCGCACTAACTAATGGAATGATATATGAGGCATTAAATAATTGTGCGGACAAGTGCTTGAAACTAATAATTTTGATAAATGATAATGAAATGTCTATATCAAAAAACGTAGGTGGATTACATTCATACCTTTCATCAATACGCACGAGCAAACGTTATTTTTCCTTTAAGAGAACTTTCGAGGGGCTATTAAATCATATCCCTTTAATTGGCAAGGTGCTAGCAAGAGCGTTCCGCGCTTTGAAAAATTTTTTTAGAAAATGCTTTCTAAAGAATACGTTGTTTGAAGATATAGGGCTTACGTATTTGGGCCCAGTTGATGGAAATGATATAGAAAAACTGTTAACAGTTTTAGAAGAAGCGAAAAAGAAAAATTCCGCGTGCGTAATCCATATGAGGACGATAAAAGGTTTGGGATATAAACATGCCGAAGAACACCCTGAACTTTATCATTCCGTTGGTCCATTTGATATTGAGAATGGTGTAAGTAGTACTTCAGATTTAAAAACTTTTTCGTCGATTGCAGGGGAGAGCGCGTGTAGATTGGCTAATAGTAATGATAAAGTATGCGCAATTACCGCAGCAATGTGTGACGGAACGGGACTGAGTGAGTTTTCTAACAAATACCCCGATCGTTTTTTTGACGTGGGTATAGCAGAAGAACATGCAGTTACTTTTGCGAGTGGATTGGCGGTAAACGGAATGAAACCTATATTAATGCTATACTCCACCTTTTCGCAAAGAATATACGATCAAATATTTCACGACGTTTGTATACAAAAGTTACCAATGATATTAGCCTTAGATCGTTGCGGAATAGTGCCCGGAGACGGAATCACACATCAAGGTATATTTGATTATTCTATATTTTCTTCACTACCCAATGTTACGATTTTTGCTCCCGAATCATATAAGGATTTGGAAAATTTTTTTGATTGCGCATTGGATAATAGCGGATTGAGTATTATTCGGTATCCGAAAGGTGTTGAGCAAGTTGAATATGAAAAAAGAGCAGTTTTTGTGGACGATAAAGAGAATTTTTGTTGTTATACGGAAAACGTTTCGTCAAAAGAAATCGTTATTATTACATATGGTCGTATTTCGCGTCAAGCATACGGTGCTTTGGAATTATTGAAAGACAAGTACTCAATAGGAATGATTAAATTGAAGCAAATTTTTCCTATAAACTATAGTTTAATTGATAAATTAACGAGCAAAGCAAAATTGATCTACATTGTAGAGGAAGGTGTTTTTTCGGGTGGTGTAGGTGAAAAGCTGTCCGCAAATCTTAAGAAGGATACTAAAACAATATTTGTTAGAGCAATTGAAGAATACGTTGAGCACGGTTCTATGAAAGACTTATTAGAACATTGTAAATTGACGGATAATCAACTAGCGGAAGAAATAGATAGAAAAATGGGCGAAATAGTCTTTCAAAACTGCAAGACTTGTTAAAGAAAAAGAAAGTTTTTAAATTAGAGTATAAAAAAAGTCCTTTTCTCTTAGGGAATTTTAGTTTAATACAAAAGTATAGCCCACTAACTTCGCAAAAATGCGAAATGTAGTGGGCTTTATCTTTACCACAAAAGATTAGGTTAATATAGTTATATTTTTAGCCTTGTGGCTAAAAGTGATATGCAAAACAAGTTTTGCGTTAGATTGCGACAAAGAGGACTTTTTAGTTTGAATTATAAAAGCATGGTTAACATAAGTGGGATTGTTCCAAGGCTCAATACGTGAGATATCAAACTCATTCCCGCGGCAGTGGTCGTGTCTTTTCCGTAAGCGGACGGGACGACTATGGTGTTGAGACCTAGTGGCATGGACCAAGCGCAAACTAAAAGAATCTTGAAGTAATTGGGAAGAGCTAGACCGATTATATTCGTGACGAGAAGGTATAGTCCAGTGAATAACAAGGGGAGCACTATTAGTCTTAATATAGAGACGAAATAAATGCTCCAATCGGTAAATATCTTTTTGAAATTTGCGTTTGCAAATATGATACCCGTGATGATCATCGCCAAGGGCGACATACAAGACTCAAGCGAGCCTATAACGGTGAGTGCAAAATCGGGGAGTTTGATACCCGATATACCGATGATTGCGCCGATTATAAGGGCTATGAACATAGGGTTTACTAGGTTTTTCAAAGAACTGAATATTCCCTTTCCTTTTTTGTCCATCAAAAGGTTGGGCACGCCCCACACGTAGATAATGGTCCAAAAGGGGAGGGTAAACACGATATATTCCATAGCGTACTGAGGAAATAGGGCGCTGACTACGGGGATACCCATAAAGCCAAAGTTGGAAAATGAGAGTCCGTAGGTGTAAATCTTTCTGATGTAATCTGATTTTGATGCGAGTCGAGCAAGAAAAATGGCTAAGGGAATGGCTATTAGTTGAACGACGAGGGCAAAGAGCAAAAGCATCCAAAATGAAGATAGCGATTCCACCGTAAATCCTTCGATAAAGGTTATCAAAACAAGGGCAGGGATAAAGACGTTGTTCTCAAGTTTGGACAAAACAGTCGCGCCGTTTTGACCAACGACTTTGACCTTAACCAAGATAAAACCAATTAGTATAAATAGCGCCATAACGCACATTTGATTTAGCGTAGTTTCAAACATATTAAACCTCTTTGGATATTGTAGTACATTGAATAAATAAAATCAATTAAAATTTTCAATTTAATTGAAAAATAGTTCTAGTTGTGATATTATATCTCTACGAGGAAAGGTATGGAAATAGTAACTTATATAATGTTGGCGTTTACCACTCTTGGCGCGGTAGACAGAATAATAGGAAACAAAATCGGCATAGGAGAAGAGTTTGAAAAAGGCGCAAGACTCTTAGGTCCTATGTTTTTGTCTATGACGGGTATGCTCGTGCTAGCCCCCGTAATTGCTAACGCTTTATCGAGTATCTCGGGCATCTTTCCTGATTTTCTTGATTTTTCCATAATTCCTTCAATATTGATAGCAAACGATATGGGCGCAGTGGCGTTGAGTACGGCGCTATCCAATTCTCTCGAAATGGGCTTGTTTAACGGATTGATAGTTGCTTCCATGATGGGCGCACTCATCTCTTTTTCCTTGCCGTACGCTCTGGAAACGGTGGATAAAAAACACCACAAAAATATGATTTTCGGGTTTCTTTGTGGTATCGTAACTATTCCCGTTGGGTGTATCGTGGCAGGTTTGATGCTAGGGTTAGATTTTGTTGCATTATTGTTAAACCTTATACCCTTGATTTTAATATCCGCCCTACTTGCATTCTTTATCGTAAAGTTTGAGCGTGCAACGGTCAAGGTTTTTAAAATATTCGGCATTTTTATAAAAGCGCTTATAACCATAGGTTTGGTCATAGGAATTATAACCTTCTTATCCGATATGACCGTGATAGAGGGAATTGCGGATTTTATAGAGTCTAACGTCGTTATTATAAACGCAGCGTGCGTTATGACGGGCGCGTTTCCTATGCTTTGGGTTATTAAAAAGTTGGTCAACAAACCTATGGGCGCACTAGGCAAAAAACTCAAAATCAACGAAACCGCAACCTTAGGTTTTTTGGCGTGCGCGGGTTCATTCGTGTTGCAGAGTGAAATGTTTGATAAAATGGACGAGCGAGGCTTAGTCTTAAACTCCGCGTTTGCGCCGGCAGGGGCTTTTTGTTTCGTTGGTCATCTAGCGTTCACTATGGCTATAAATTCGGCGTATCTACCCGCGATGATAGTAGGAAAACTATTATCCGGCGTATGTGGTGTGGTGTTAGCCTATTATTTGTATCAAAGAAAGAGTAATAAAACGAGTGAGTTTGACAAAAAGGAGGGCGAAAATGAGAATAATTGCGCATAGAGCAGGACCGAATAAGTATCCCGAACAAACTATACAGTCCGCCCGTCACGCTATAGAGTCGGGTGCGGACATGGCGGAGATGGACGTTAGATACACAAAGGATAAAAAACTTGCGTGCATGCACGATCCAAACGCTTATAGAGTATTTGGAGTGGATAAACTCATATCCGATATGACGGAAGAGGAATTTAGAGCACTTCGTCATAAAAACAATCCCGATTTTTGTTCTCATACCTTTGAAGATTATCTAAAATGTGGAGTTTATCCTTTGCTTATTCACGTTAAGGACTGCGAAGTTTTGGACGATTTGTTGGCTATTCTTCAAAAATACGATTATTTAGACAAGGTTACCTTTGGCGTACCTAAAATAGAGGGTGTTCGGAAGATAAAAAGCTTTGACAAAAACCTCAAAGTTTTAGCCTTTATGCCCACCGTGGACGATATAGAAGAGTTTGCTCACGCCGGAGTTGATTATATAAGACTTTGGGAAACTTGGATGAGCGAAGAAAACGTAAAAAGGGTTAAAAACACGGGTAAAGAACTTTGGATAATGGTTGGTCGCGACGTAGTTGGTCACGACGAATGGGTAGGCGTTACCACAAAAGAGGGTATTAAAAAAATGAAAGAGTACGAGGTAGACGGCATACTCATAAACGACATTGAATTTTTGAAATCAGAATTATGATAGAGGCGTATATATTTGATTTTGACGGAACTTTAGCCGACTCTATGCCCACGTGGTCCGAGGGTATGATGCAAGCCATTAAAAAGAGTGGGGTAGAGTATCCCGAAAATATAATAGAAATACTTACCCCTTTAGGGGACGTTGGTGGCACGAAATATCTTGAGAAAATGCCCGGAATGAAATACTCGGCGGAAGAACTCAGACAAATGGTTGTAGAGTACACCACGCCTAGGTATCTAGAAAAGGTTCAAGCCAAAGAGAGCGTAATAGAATACGTTAAATCTTTGAAAAAATTGGGCAAAAAGACGGCAGTTTTGACGGCTAGCGCACATTCTCGAATAGATGGGTGCATAAAGCGTTGGGGTTTGTGGGATAGTTTTGATTTAGTCCGAACTTGCGACGACTACGCTATGACCAAAGCCAACCCCAAGATATACGACGAGATTGCTCAAGAACTAGGGGTAGAGAAAAATAAAATTGCCTTTTTTGACGACAATTTAGAGGTTATTCGCACCGTAAAGCAGGCAGGAATGTTTGCAGTTGGCGTATACGACGAGTCGGGAAAAGGATTTTTGGATAAATTGATGAGTGAAGCCGACGTTTTCGTCCAAAAAATGGGAGATGCAGGAATATTATGATAGGAAAAGATAGAGCAGTATTTATAGACGCGGACGATACCTTGCTTGATTTTAAGGCGTGCGCCAAGCGTTCCCTTGACGAGGCGTGTGAGGCTTTTTCTTTGACTCTACCAGACAACGCTTTATCCGTTTTCTTCAAAATTAACGACGAGTTGTGGAGAAGTTTGGAAAGAGGGGAATTAAGTTTTGAAAAACTTCACGAGATTCGTTGGGTTAAGATATTTGACGCATTAGGCGTGGACTTTGACGGTCCTACCTTTGAATCCGTTTTCTGGAAAAGATTGAGAGAGATAGCGGTCAAAATGGAGGGCGCAGAAGAACTCTTATCGTATTTGAGTAAAAAGTACGTGGTGTGTATAGCTAGTAACGCCCCCGTCGGTCAACAGGATAGAAAACTCACCGAGATTGGTCTTATTAAATACGTTGACCATATCTTCGTGTCGGGAGATATAGGGGTAGCGAAACCCAAACGAGAGTTTTTTGACGGTTGTTTTGCGAGCCTCCCCGAAATCGTGGCGGGGCAAACCTATATGATAGGAGACTCTTTGACCGCAGACGTTAGAGGGGCGCACGATTATGGTATGAAAACTATATGGTTTAACCATAGACGAGAGGACGAAAGTCAGTCTTGTGCGGATAAAATAGTTTACAAACTCGTAGATATAATAGATATTTTGTAATAGTCGTATTTGTTTGTCCTTAGTAAAACGACAATATTCCCTCTTGAAATCACTAAAAAAGTGTGATATAATAATATCGGAGGTGGCGATATGAATAAAATTATCACTATAGGCAGAGAGTTTGGAAGCGGTGGTCGTGAGATTGGTAGAAAGCTTGCGGAAGAGTTGGGTTTTGCTTATTACGACAAAGAAATTATTACCGAGATAGCAAAGCGCACCGAATTATCCGAGCGTTACGTCAAGACTATCGTGGAGCGCCGTCCCGTGTTTTCCTATCCCGTGCACGTTGGCAGAAGTTTTCTAAACGTCAACACCTCTACCGTTATTCAAAGTAGCGCAGTGTACGCCGAGCAGTGCAAATTATTAAAAGAGTTTGCGGAAAAATCGGACTGCGTTATAGTAGGTCGTTGCGCCGATTACGTTTTGCGAGAGTACGATCCTTTCAAAATATTCGTATACGCGGACGAGAAAAGCAAGGTGGAGAGATGTAAAAAGCGTGACGAGAGCGGGATCGAGAAGACGGATAAAGAGTATATAAAACTTATAAAGTCTATTGATAAAAACCGCGCGAAGTATTACGATTTTTACACCGGTCAAACCTGGGGGGATAAACTCAACTACGACGTTTGTATAAATACGACGGATGCAAATATGGACGATATAGTTCCGCATTTGGCAAAAATGATATAAATTGGAAAAATCCTACCAAAATGAGGTAGGATTTTTTTGTTTTTCGAGAAAAAAGTAACTTTCGTTATATATTTTCTTGATAAATTACTTGATTATAATCTTGCGCTCTTGTATTATAAGCATATCACTCAAGGAGATAATTATTATGCAATCTAAAAAACTTAAAACCATAGTTGATACCGATTGGTTCGTACACGATAGATTTGGAATGTTTATACATTTCGGACTCTATTCCTTGCCTGCTCGTCACGAGTGGATCAAAAATATAGAGTGTATTAGCGAGGAAAAGTACGACAAATATTTCAAATATTTCAATCCCGATATGTTGGACGTTCGAGATTGGGTAAAGAGAGCTAAGAAAGCGGGTATGAAGTACGCCGTACTTACCACCAAGCACCACGAAGGTTTTTGCTTATTCGATTCTAAATACTCTGACTACACCGTTATGAACACCCCTTACGGCAAGGATATCGTAAAAGAGTTCGTAGATGCGTGCCGTGAGGTAGGATTGAAGGTGGGATTATACCACTCTTTGATAGATTGGCATCATCCCGACTTTACTATAGACTGGTTGCATCCTAGACGTAACGACAAGGATGCGTACGAGCAAAATCAGGGTAGAGATATGGCTAAATATCGCGAGTATTTGTTTAATCAAGTGCGCGAGATAATGACCAACTACGGCAAAATAGACATTTTGTGGTTCGACTTTTCCTATACGGACAAAAACTGGGGATCGCTTTGTCCTTGGGAGGACGCTAAAGATTGGATGAAGGGCAAAGGTCGAGAGGATTGGGACGCAGAAAACCTCGTTAAAATGATTCGTGAACTCCAACCCGATATAATTATCAACGATAGAACGGGAATATTGCAAGATATTACCACTCCCGAACAGTCCGCTATAAAGTACGGTGTATTTGATAAAGAAACGGGCGAGCCGTTGGTATGGGAAGCGTGTCACACCTTCTCCGGTTCTTGGGGATATCATAGAGATGAGCAGACTTGGAAATCTCCCACCATGCTTATACAGTTATTGATAAATATCGTATCGTGTGGCGGAAACCTTATTATGAATATAGGACCGACCTCAAGGGGTTATCTTGACAAACGTGCAGAGAGTGCGCTTGGGGTATACGAAGAGTGGATGAAGTATAACGATAGATCTATCTACGGTTGCGGAAAGGCAGACGCGCAGTTTGAAGCGCCCGAGGGTTGCAAACTCACGCAGTCAAATGATGGAAAACGCTTGTATATCCATTTGTTTGAATATCCTTTCAAGAAACTTGAAATGGCAAACATGGCGGATAAAGTTGATTACGCGCAGTTCTTGCACGACGGCAGTGAGATTTTGTACAACAAAATGCCAATACGTCCTGCCGGTGTACTCACTAAATACGCAGAGCACGATGAAACGACTCTATACTTTAACCTCCCCGAGGTAAAACCCGACGTAGTCGTACCCGTAATAGAGGTATTCTTAAAATAAAAGGGAAACGCACTAAAAGTCACTAAGTTAAATTGCAATAGACATAGGGATTTCAATTCAAAATAAAAGTGTAGCCCACTATACTTCGCAAAAAAGCGAAATATAGTGGGCTTTATCTTTACCACAGTAATTAAATAAAACAAGTTGTATTTTTAGCCTTGTGGCTAAAAGTTATATGCAAGTACCTTGCGTTATATTTTGGCTACGCCAAAGTTTTAATATATTTGCCTCAACTTTCACGATAGTGAAAATATCACTTTGCAAAGCAAAATATCACTGCGATAGCAATATAACTTGCCGTTAGGCAAATATAGTTGTGGCGTAGCGATAGGGATTTATCGCTACGCCACTAAGCTAGTGGCTTTTTATTTTTAACAAAAAAATTCCCCCTTGCATAGGATAGAAAGAAAAGACAAGGAGGGATTTATGAATCCGTTTTTAGAAAAGGCGAGTAGTATAGATAAGCAGTTCCAAAATTGGGCGCAACTATATCCCAAGCCGTATGACAAAAGGGAGGTGGACCCTTATACAAAAACGCGTATTATTTTGATGAACGGTACGGAATTTGAGGCGAATTGGTTTTCGCACAACTTCGCGCGCCACGCACCTAACAACGACTTGAGGCGAGAGTTAGCCTTGACTCGTGAGGTTGAAAAGCAACAACAACTAAAAATCTCACTTTTAAAACCTTGCGACGAGTCCATTTTGGAACACACCATTGGTTACGAACAGCTAGCGGTAGATTTGACTGCCGAACTTGCAAAAAGAGAGGTGGACTGCTACGTCAAGACCGCTCTAGATTTTGCGCTTTTAGAGGACTTTGACCACCTATATCGCTACGCAAATCTACTCGAAGCAACCGAAGGGGTGTACGCCGAGTGGTTAGTGGGTAGATACACCGAGATTATGCCCGGTAGACCTACGATATCGGAACATAGATATCCTATCGACAACGTAAAAAGACCTATAAACGCCAAAGTGTCGGACGTTATGACCGTTTTGACTACGATGATAATCACGGCAGCGGAACAACAAACTATGAACTACTATATGAACGTAACCAATTTTGCTAAAAGCGATATAGGTCGCAGACTTTATCAAGAGATTGCGTTGGTGGAAGAGGAGCACGTTAGCCATTACGAATCCTTAATGGACGCGTCCGCAAGTTGGTTTGAAATGCTTTTGTGGCACGAATACTGCGAATGTTATCTCTATTGGTCTTGCTATATGACCGAAACCGATTCGTATATCAAAAATCTTTGGGAAGAATATCTTGATTACGAGATTACACATTTGCATAGGGCGGTGGACTTACTCAAAAAATACGAAAACAAGGACTGGTACGAGGTTATCCCCGACGGAGAGTTCCCTGCTCCTTTGTCCTTGCATCAAAATATCGAGTACGTTAGACGTATACTTGCCGATACCGTACAATTTACCTCGGTCAAAGAGGAGTATTATAAGATAAAAGAACTAAAAGAGGACGCGGACTTTTTCAAATACCAAAACATAGTCAACCCCAACACCGATATAGTTCCCTCACACAACGTGATTGATGAGTATATTCGTCACTACGGTATGGACTATAGATATCAAGTAGCGCCAAGCCCTGTTGTAGAACTCAGAAACAGGAGAGAGGACAACGTTTCGGTTGGAAGAAAGGCGAACGCTGCAAAATCCTCCGACTTTTTTTGCAACGATTAGTTTGTAGTGAATAAAAAAACGCAACCCGTAGGTTGCGTTTTTCTCTTTTTATTTACTGATTTTGTAAGGGTAATTCCCCTTTCTTTCTGCGTCTTGCATCTTTTGCTTCTTTTGCAACGAGAGAGGAGAGTGCCCAAAGTGCTATAACGTTCGGGATAACCATCAAGTAGTTAAAGAAGTCGGTGAGCTCCCATACCAAGTCACTGGAGAGGATAGAGCCGAGGAAGGTGAACACGATAGCTACGATAGAGTAGATAATCGTGGTCTTTTTGCCGAAGAGGTAGTTGTAGTTGATCTTACCAAACAAGTTCCAACTAATAATAGTGGAGAATGCAAAGAAAGACAAACATACGGCTACGAAGATAGATCCAACGGTAGAGCCCAAGGTTGCGTTTTCAAACAAACTTGCGATACTCAACTGAACCATGTTGTTCTTAGTAACGTCACCGATAACGCCTATAGACAAAGGTCCGCCGTTTGCGTACAAGGTGGAGATAACGATAAGCGCGGTTATAGTCAATACTACGAAGGTATCGATGAACACACCTGCCATAGCAACCGTTCCCTGTTCGTGGGGAGTTTTAACGTTTGCTTGAGCGTGAGCGTGAGGGGTAGAACCCATACCTGCTTCGTTGGAGAAAAGTCCACGTTTAGCGCCTTGGCTAATAGCAGCTTTTAAGGTGTAACCTAGTGCGCCACCTGCGATAGCGGTAGGATTGAAAGCGCAGTTAAATATCAAGCCGAAGGTTTCGGGTATTGCCGTGATGTTGAATGCAATAATGAGCAAACCACCAACGATATAAACGAGAGCCATAATGGGTACGAGTTTTTCGGTAACGGCAGCAAGACGTTTGGTTCCACCGATATAGATAAGAGCGCAAAGTCCTGCGATAACGATACCAACTACCCAAGTGGGGATACTAGTTGCACCGTTAACTGCTACACCTATGGAGTTGGACTGAACCATAGAGCCCATGAAGCCCAAAGCCAATATAATAGCTACTGCAAAGAAACCAGCCAAGAATTTTCCAAATTTGCCCTTGAACGCTTGCTTAATGTAGTATACGGGACCACCAGCAACCTGTCCGTCTTCGCCAACGACCTTGGTCTTTTGAGCAAGGGTAGCCTCTGCGTAGATAGTAGCCATACCGAAGAACGCGATGATCCACATCCAGAAAATAGCACCGGGACCACCAATCAATATAGCACCGCACGCACCGACTATGTTACCCGTACCTACTTGGGCGGCAACCGCCGTCGCAAGAGCTTGGAAGGAACTCATACCGGATTTCTGCGCGCCACCACGGAACTTAATCTTTCCGAAAACGTTACGCATACCTTCACCAAAACATCTAACTTGCACGAAACGAGTGCGAATCGTGAAGAAGATACCCGTTCCTACCAAAAGAATGATAAGAGCGTAGTCAGTGAGGTAAGAGTTGATCGTTTGAATAACTTCTAACATAATAACCTCCTAGAATAAAAAAACGTTCCGAATATACGGAACGCTGAAAACAAAAGTTTTTTCTCTGTCCTTTTGCCTGAGAGATTCGGCGTGAGCCTTGCACCTTCGGCACTCCGAATGGTTACGGAGTTCTCCAGAGTTCCTTCCACCGTCGGTATTACCCTACGGATTCAACAGGTATATTCGGTTTTAGACAATATTATATTAAAAACGCCCTCGTTGTCAACAAAAACGAGGGCGTTTTCCATTATTTGTGAGAAAATTGTAGATTTTGCTCGCATTGACGCTTCACTCCGTGGCGAACGACGGTCAAGTAGAACACAATCAACGCCACTATTACCAAGCCCCAAGTTAGGGGGTAGGAGAAGAGCAAGGTGTTGATAGTGTGATACGCGGGATCTGCAAACACGGTAAATATCCAAAGCATACGTATACCGCAAACACCAATCATATTTATAAGGGTAGGAGTTAGCGAGTAACCCGCGCCTCTTGCAATTCCGGATAATGCGTCCATCATTCCGCACATAAAGTAGAGTACGCACACCGTTCCCATACGCTCTATGCCGTATAATATGGTTTGGCTCTGAAGTATAGGATCGGGCTCGGTGATGTACAAGCCAAGCAAAGGAGTAGCCAAGGTGTAGGCTAAAAGTCCCAAGAAAAGCCCGATGATGGTGGCGCAAAGAGGGGACAAAAAGACGGCTTTATTGATTCGCTTATTTTGACCTGCGCCTATGTTTTGGGCAGTAAAGGACAAAGAAGCGTGGTGGAAGGCGTTCATCGGAGCGTATACGAAACCTTCAATGCTCGACGCTGCCGCGTGTCCGTTTACGACGACTGCACCGAATCCGTTTATCGAACTTTGAATGATAATATTGGAGATTGAAAACATCGTACTCTGCACGCCTGCAGGTATTCCGAGTTTTAGTATATCAAGAAGCTTTTTCTTTTGGATTTTTAGTTTTTTGAATGATAAACGCAGTGCGTTTTTCTGCTTTGCAAGATACCACAAAACCATAATAGCTGCAACGGTTTGGGAAATAACGGTAGCAATAGCTACGCCCTCAACGCTCATTTGGAATACGACGACGAAGATAATATTAAAAAATACGTTAATCACGCCCGATATTGCAAGGAATATCAACGGTCTTTTGGTGTCGCCGACCGCTCTAAGTATAGCAGAACCGAAGTTGTAAACCATAGTTGCGGTTATTCCTGCAAAATATATTTGTAGATAGCGCGAGGATAGAGGGAAATGTTCGGGTTGAGTGTTCATCATGCTCAACATAGTGTTTGCGAAAAGTATTCCAAGCACGGTCATGATGATACCGCTTATAATACTAACCAAAACGGCGGTATGTACCGTCTCGCTCATGTCTTTTTCTCGTCCTGCGCCGAAATATCTAGCAATAAGTACGGTAGCGCCTATGGAAAGTCCCATGAAAAAGTTGATAAAAAGGTTGATAAGGGTTCCAGTTGCGCCTATTGCGCCAACTGCGGTAGAGGAATCGGGAGAAAACTGTCCGACAACGACCATATCTGCCGCATTGAATAAAAGTTGGAGTACGCTAGTTGCAGCTAAAGGACCTGCAAACAACAAAAGGTTTTTCAATATAGAACCTTTAGTCATGTCAAGTACGCGTGATCTTTTTTCTGTTTTGGAAACACTCATTTTAAGCACCTTCCATAGTATTGACTTGATTGTACTCTCTAAAAATATTTAAGTCAAGGGAAAAGGACGAAAATAAAAGTTTTTATAAAATAAAAACGGTCACTTTAGTGACCGTTCTCCTTACGCTCTAACCGAAACTATAGCCTCGCACGCAATACCCTCTTCACGCCCCGTAAAACCGAGTTTTTCCGTTGTGGTTGCAGTCAAGGAAACTTTTTGGCTCGAAATGCCTAATAATTTTGCTATATTTTCCCCGATTTCGTTTATATGAGGGGAGAGTTTGGGCTTTTCTGCAACTATTACGATAGAGGCGTTGACGATTTCCGCGTCGTGTGTTTGTAAAATTTTCAACACCCTTTTCAAAAGTTCTACGCTTGATATATCCTTAAACTCCTCCGTGCACGGGAAATGATAACCTATATCTCGCTCGTGTACGCTTGAGAGTAGGGCGTCCATAAGGGCGTGGAGTACTACGTCTGCATCCGAGTGACCGAGAAGTCCTTTGTCATGAGGTATTTTGACTCCGCCTAGTATCAAATCTCTACCTTTTTCAAATCTATGCGCGTCAAAGCCTACGCCCGATAGGTATTCTTTTTTGACGTCGTTAGGGGTGGTGAGTTTGATATTGTTCGCATTTCCCAAAACCACGTGAACTTGACCAATCTCCTCGTAAACGGAAGCGTCGTCTGTGTAGACTACGCCTTCTCGTCTATTTTGGTATGCAAATATAAGTTTTTGTGTGTTAAATCCTTGCGGAGTTTGCACGAGCGCTAGGTTTTCACGAGTTAGTGTGGATAGGACCACGTTATCTTTTACCTCTTTTACTGTGTCGTGAGGGGGTAGGACGGGTATGCACGCGCCACACTCAATAGTTTTTTGAATAACCCTCGTTATGGTGTCGGAATCAATAAAAGGTCTTGCGCCGTCGTGAATCAAAAGGTTTTGCGTTTTGACCTCGCGTAGGGCGTTTAGCACCGATTCCGTTCGAGTTTTTCCACCTAACACGCATATAATTCTGTCGTTTGCGCCGAGTTTCTCAATTATAGAGTGGATAAAAGTCTGGTCTTCCTCTCTACACGGCACGATAAGATTTTCAATATCGGGGTGGGAGAGAAAGGCGCGAAAGGTTTTTTCCAAAACGCAACCGTCACCTAAGGGCAAAAAAAGTTTGTTTATTGATTTATTCATTCTCGTTCCGCTACCAGCGGAAGGTATTATAACGTCCGTTTTCATAAAACCTCTTTTTCGTGTTAGTATTGATATTGTATCACATTGTTAAAAAAAAGGCAATAGTCGAGATTATACAATAAAAGTCCTCAACTGTCTTGACATTTTACTCGTTTCGGGTTATCATATATAGGTAATTTAATTACGAAAAGGAGAATTTTATATGAGCGCACGTTACGAATTGGCAAAAAGCTTGTACGCAGAACTCGGTATCGATACCGACGCTGCTATCGAAAAACTTAAAAATATACCTATTTCCTTGCATTGTTGGCAAGGCGACGACGTTTTGGGCTTTGAAGGCGCAGAGTCTTTGAGCGGTGGTATCCAGACCACGGGTAATTATCCCGGTCGTGCAACCAATCCTGACGAGTTGATGGCGGATATGGAGATGGTTATGTCTTTGTGTCCCGGCGCTAAAAAACTCAACGTTCACGCTTGCTACGCTATATTTGAAAAGGGTGAATTCGTGGATCGAGACAAACTCGAACCCAAACATTTCCAGAAATGGGTAGATTTTGCAAAAGAGAGAGGCATGGGTATTGATTTCAACCCCACTTTCTTTGCTCACCCCAAGGCAGACGGTTTGACTTTGTCCTCTCCCGACGAGAACATTCGTAAATTCTGGATTGAACACGGTAAAGCGTGCGTTCGTATTTCTGAATATATGGCAAAAGAAACCGGATTCCCTTGCGTTATGAACATTTGGACGGGTGACGGTTTTAAGGATATCCCTGCAGATAGAATGGGACCTCGTATGAGATATAAAGAGGCTATTGAGGAGATCTTGAGCGAACCGTTTGATAAGAATTTGGTTAAACCTTGCGTTGAGAGCAAAGTTTTCGGTATCGGCGTTGAGTCTTACACCACCGGTTCTGCAGAGTTTACCTTGAGTTTCGCTGCAACTCACGACGGTTGCTTGCCTTTGATGGATAACGGTCACTATCATCCTATGGAGTACATATCCGACAAAATCCCCGCGCTCTTGTGTTTCTTCCCTGAAATCGCTCTTCACATTACTCGTGGCGTTAGATGGGACTCCGACCACGTATTGATTTTTGACGACGAAACTAAAGAGATGGCAAAAGAAATCGTTCGTTGCAACGCTTTGGATAGAGTATATATGGCTTTGGACTACTTTGATGCAAGCATCAACCGTATCGCTGCTTGGGCGGTAGGTTTCCGTTCTTGGCAAAAAGCACTCTTGTCCGCTTTGTGTACTCCTAACGCTATGCTTAAGGATTTGCAGGATAAGGGCGCGCACACCGAACTTCTCGTAAAACAAGAAGCAGTCAAGACCTTGCCTTTCGGCGCTATTTGGGAAGAATATTGCGCTCGTTGCGGAGTAAAAGGAGATTTAGATTGGTTCGAGGACGTAGAAGCTTACGAAAAGAGCGTTCTCTCCAAGAGATAACGATTGAATGAAAAAGCCACCTAAGGGTGGCTTTTTTTATTTCAAAACTTGAAAATTTTAAGGAAAGAGACCTTTTGTTTGCGCAAAAAAATTTCGATGAAAAAGTTTGAAAAATTTTCTCCAAAAGTATTGTGTTTTACGCGTGCGCGTGTTATTATATATAATATACTAATTAGTATAAACATATTACATTTTAATTACGCAAAAAGCACGAAAATCACGCATGCGTTTCTATGATTTTTTCGAACCTTGTCAAGTGTGGAGCAAGTTGCGCATAGTATAATTGGTGGAGTATAAAAAAAGCGTCGATTTAGCTTTTAAAACTGCCAAAAGGTACGATTCAAGACGGAATTGGTGATTTTGATAAAATTTTTCAAAAAATTTGAGTGAAAAAATAAAATAAATATTGATTGGTAGTTGACAAGCAAAAATATATGTGTTAAAATTAGGCAGTGTAATAGGCAATTTATGCCCTGACAGGGATTTTTCCCGAAAAAAGTTATACCAAAAAGGAGAAGATTTGTGTATGGTTAGTGGAAAAAGAGTATTGAAAGAGTAAAATTGTCTACTAAAGACTAAAATTGTGTAGTAAAGAAACGAAAGAAAAACAAAAAACAACAAAACGAAATTTTATTGAAGGAGAAATAAAATGACAACGACAACTAAGAAAAGTTTAATTGCTATCTTGATGTTGGTATTCGTATTCGTATGTTGCTTCACCGCTATCGGTGCTAGCGCAGACGATCTCGAGTTTGCTGGTAAAGCAGGTTTCGAAAAATACGTTACTGAACAGATCAAAGATGCAGGAATCACCGCTGACAATATCTTCAGCGCAGCACATCCCGATTATGCAAAGAAAGTACATAAGGCTATCGATTTGTACACTGCATTGGGTAACGACGACAAAGCAGCTTTGTCCGCAGACGTAAAAGCTACTTACGAGGCTATTCAGAAAGCATCTGCTGAGCCTTTCGCCGTTGAGTCCTACGTTGTAAGTATTTTGTACGATAAACTCAACAACTACGACGGAGAGAGATTCTATCTTTCCGACGAAGCTACTCTCGATACCTACTATGCTAAGTACGAAGGTCTCACCGCTGAGGCTAAAGCATGGGTAGAGAACTTGCCTGAGAACGCATTCGATAACTTTGCTAAAGCATACGCAAGACTTGCTGAGCTCAAAGCAAAACTTCAGGCTGCTATCGACGCTATCGACGCTATCGTTGAATACAACAACGAAATCGTTCTTGCTAGTGAAGATTCTATCGACGCTGCATTCGACGCTATGTACGATATCTATGATACCGATTTCTTGGCAGACGAATTCGCAGAGGAATGGGCTTTGGTTACCAACCTCGACGATTATCACGATGCAGTAGAAGCTCTCGCTAATCAGTATGCTAAAGCAGCTGCAGTAGAAGAGACTATCGCTAACGTATACGCAAGCGTAGAAGAAGGCGTAGTTTACTACACCAAGCTTGCTGATATCGAAGATGCAAGAGCAGATTAAAACGCTTTGGACGACGTTGCTTACAACAATTTGAAAGCAGAAGTATCCAACTATGATCTTCTCGAAGAGATGGAAGACGTTATCGCTGGTATCGAAGATGAAATAGACGACGTAGAGGCTGCTATCGCTAACATCGGTACCGTAGTATTCACCACCGATTGTGCAGAAAAGATTGACGCTGCAAGAGATGCTTTTGAGGCTCTTGACGCTGATATCGTAGCTGCAGATAAAGCAGCTGCTGCTGGTGAACCCACTATCGTTGCTAACTATGCTACCCTCGTTGAGGCAGAAGCTAAATATGCTGAACTCGCAGAAGACTTTGCAGAACTCAAAGCTTCTATCGACGCTATGGCTGCTGCATTTGATTCTCAGACCAACATTCTTGCTAAATACATCGAGGCTCGTACCTTGTATTTGAAAGCAGAGGCTGTTGCACCCGAAATGGTAGCAAGACTTGCTGGCGAAGCTTTCGACAACGTTGATTACCCCACCTATGCTGAAGCATACGATTTCTATGCTGCACGTGCATTGGCTATGGAAGGTAAAGTAAACGTTATCATCGCTGCTATCAACAACTTCGTAGTTAAATGGAATAACACCGTTACCTTAGACGACGCTGATTGCGCAACCGAGCTCGTTGGCATCAAGGCAGATTACGACAGTTTGGCAAGCGACATGGAAAGAGCTGCAGTTACCAACTCTCACATTATGTTTGAGAAATTGGCAGAGCTCGAAGATTTGCTCGCAGTAGCAGACGTTTGGGTTGACGCTGTAAACGCTATCGTTGAGCCCATCACCGCTACCGACGCTTCCTTCGGTCAAGTTTTGGCTGCTAAAGCTGAATTTGAGAAACTCTCCACTGGTGCACAAGCTACCATGGCTAGCATCGCTGTTACTGCTGATGATTCCGTATGGAACAAATATGCAGAAGCATATGATAAATACGCAGATACTCTTGCAGATTACAACTACTTGAACAACCTCATTAAAGACCTTGCAGACGACATGGGTGCTATCGTTGCTCCTACCAATTTGACTGCAGAGGCTACTTGGCGTGCAGGCGTTGAAGCTATCGCTGACAGATACGAAGATCTTGAAGACGTAGATGATAACGCACAAGCATACCTTGAGGCTCATTACCTCACCGAATACAAACACTTCATCGCTATGATGCGTCATATCGCATTGGTAGACGCTTACGAAGCTATCGAAGCTTTGCCTGATGCTGCAGACGTTGAAATCACCGATAGAGCAGAAATCGCTGCTGCAAGAGCATTAGTAGATGCTTACGACGGAGATCTCGCTGATATCATCAACCTTGCTAAACTCGAAGACGTTGAAGCTGCTCGCGACGCTATCATCGCTAGACTCGAAAAATGGGAGTCTGACGTATTAGCACTTGTTGGAAACTATGACAACATCGCAAACATCATTGTTGATGCAAACGCTCTTCCTATCGACTTGGCTAAAGCATACGCACTTAAAGCTACTTACGACGCTATGCCCGTTGCAGAGCAAGACTACACTGCTGAAGATAACGTAGACGATTACGCAAAACTCGTTGAGATTATCACTAAAGCAGAAGCTAAAGCAACGACTGTTGCAGAAGCTATGGAAGACGTAGTTGCATTGGGTGACAACGTTGAGACCACTGATATCGCTGATATCATCGCAGTAGACGATGCTTACAGTGATTTGAGCGAGAGCCAGAAAGCATACATTGATGCTAACTATCCTGGTCTTGCAGAAGCATTCATCAAACAGGTTCAGAAACTCATCATCGCTGATTCTTTCGAATCCATCGTTGACGAATTGTACGACGCAGTAGTTGCTAGCGGATACGATATCACCTCTGATACTCCCGTTATCCTCGGACTCGTTAAATCTATGTACAACTCCTTCACTAAAGAGCAGAGAGCACTTATCGGCAACTACAACAAAGTAGGTGAGATCGAAGCTGCTTACGAAGCTGCACTTGCTGCTGGTAAAGTAGTTAACGTAACCGAACTTAACGGTATCGTTGCTAACATCAAGGCTGCATTGGAAGTTGCAGAAGGCGACATCGATGCACTCCAGGCTGCTCTTACCGCTGCTAACGATCAGATTAAGCTTCTCGACGAACAGCTTGAACTTGCTCAAAGCAATCATGCAAAAGACCTCGCTGAGGCTAATAAGAACGTAGAAACGTTGCAGGGAACTGTAACCACTATCATTATCATCTTCTCCATCTTGGTAGCTGGTCTCGTTGCTGCAGTAGTAGTTCTCTTCATTAAGAGAAAATAATCGTTTCGATACGAAAAAAATGACTTACCCTAATATAGGGTAAGTCTTTTTTTGTTAAACAAATAGAAGACAATGAAATCGAAAGGAACGAGCGAAGCGAGTTTTTAAAAAGATACGAAAAAAAAGACTTACCCTAATATAGGGTAAGTCTTTTTTTGTTAAACGATTTATATGCTACGAAATAAGTCGTCGGATTGCAGGTCTTTTCGAATTGCGTACGAATAGTACGCGCATCTCAAAGCCCATTATCCTTCTCGTCTTTCTTGCATCTAAATCGTTTAATAAAGCGTACTTACAAAATCGAAAGGAAGGAGCGAAGGAGTCGCGTGAACTCTCGAAATCCACAAGCCTATGCCATTCGATATAGCATTATAAATAGTAATATTCTTATATAGTAAGTAGGTATATATTATATACGCGCGCGTATAACAATTATGTCATCAAAAAAATTGGCAAAAAATGACAAAATTTTTTAATTATTATTGAAAACTTTGGAAAAATGTGTTATGATATACAATAGAAAAAGGGTGTCTTTTGACACACTAAAAAATAGGAGGTTTCTTTATGTCTAAGTTTGGTAATCTCTTGGGATTCGATCCTGAGAAGAAACAGACGAACGTCAGAACGGAAATCATTGCAGGTATAGTTACCTTCCTTGCGATGGCGTACATTTTGACGGTTAACCCGGATCAGATTTTGGGCTTTAATAGAGCAGATCCCAGTTGGCCTGCAGTCTTTATGGCTACTGCTTTTGGTGCTATCATCGGTACTCTTTTGATGGCTATCTTTGCAAAAATGCCTTTGGCTCAAGCTTCTGGTATGGGTCTTAACTCTATGCTTGGTGGTTTAGTTGGCGCTGGCGCACTTAAGACTTACGGTGTCCAATTTACGCTTGGCAAAGCTTTTGCAATGGTATTCATTTCCGGTATCATTTTCTTGCTTTTATCTTTGATCAAAATTAAAGGTAAGACTTTCCGTGAGGCAGTATTTGACGGCATGCCCGTATCCGTACGCTCCGCTATTTCGGTTGGTATCGGTTTATTTATTGCATTTATCGGTTTCCAAAACGCTGGCGTTATCGTAGACAACCCCTTCACGTTGGTTGACTTCGTTAACTTCTCTACTTGGAGTGCTGCTATTGCTCCTGCTGGCGTTTGCTTGATCGGTTTGATTTTAATTACCGTACTTGATCATCTCAAGGTTAAAGGCTCCGTTATTATCGGTATCTTGGGCGCAGCTATTATTGGTATTCCTTTGGGTGTTACCGACCTTTCTGTTATTTCTGGTAACGGTGGTATTTCTTGGGCATTCTGGGATAACTTCGCAGGTTTCTTCGGCGGAGAAAATAGCGTATTCTTATCATTTGGTCAAGGTTTGACCACTCTCTTTACAAACGGTCATATCTTCACCATCATCATGGTTATCATCACTATGTGTATGATAGACATGTTCGATACCATGGGAACTATCGTTGGTTGCTGTGGTGGTAATAGAATTTTGTCCGATGAGAACAACAAACCTCACAACTACGACAAGATTATGATCTCTGACTCAGTTGCTACTTGTACTGGCGCTATGCTCGGTACCTCTACCGTAACCACGTTCGTAGAGTCCGGTGCTGGTGTATCCGCTGGTGGTAGAACCGGTTTGACCGCTTTGACGACTGCTATCATGTTCTTCCTTGCTATCTTTGCTATGCCTTTGTTCGCAGCAATCCCCGGTGCAGCTACTGCATCTGCATTGATCTACGTAGGCGTACTTATGATGAAGAACAATATCAAGTCAATTGACGTTTCCAATCCTATCAACGCTACCTCTGCATTTATGACTATCGTCGTTATGCTCCTTGGTTACTCTATCACTAAGGGTATTGGTGTTGGTTTGATTCTCTACACCGTATTGCATATCGTAGCTTACGTTGTAAACGTTATCAAGTATGCAGCAAACAAAGAAAAGAACGAAAAACCCGTATGGAATATAAGCGTTGTCGCTATCGTTGTTACCGTACTTTTCTGTATCTACTTCTTCGTTCCTGCTACCTTGTTTTAATTAGATCTCAAAAAAGCGTATCTTCGGATACGCTTTTTTTTATGCAAAAAATCTAAATAAAGGAAATTAGCGTGCATTTAGTTGTAAATTGCCTTTGTTTTTGATATACTTATTAAGTTAATATTATACAAAAGGTAGGTATAAAATGAGATTAGGCGAATTATTAGCTTTTATACTTTATTTCGTAGCTATGCTTGGTATAGGCGCATTCTTTATGTTGAAGGATAAAGCCCAAAACCAAACGGGCTATTTCTTGGGTGGCAGAAAGATGGGACCTTACGTTGCCGCTTTGTCCGCTCAAGCATCAGATATGAGTGGTTGGCTTTTGATGGGACTTCCCGGTTCTATCTTGGCTTTAGGTTTTGGTGAGGTTTGGATCGCTATCGGTCTTGCAATCGGTACTTATTTGAACTGGTTGCTCGTTGCAGGCAGACTTAGAAAGTTCTCTCAAGCGTTGGGAGATGCTATCACTATTCCGCAATACTTAAACAACCGTTTCAAATCTGCAGGCAAAACTTTGCAAGTAACCTCCGCTATCATATTCCTCGTGTTCTTCACGGTGTACGTAGCGTCCGGTATGAAAGCAGGTGGACAGCTCTTCCAGTCCGTATTGAACATGGACTCCTTCATTTTGGCTATGGTAATATTTGCAGTAATTATGCTTGCTTATACCTTTATGGGTGGATTTAAGGCAGTTTGTTGGACGGACTTCTTCCAAGCGCTTTTGATGCTTGGCGCAGTTATTTTCGTTCCCGTGTTCGTATCTATGACGGGTGTGAATGGTTCGGGTGCTTTAGATTTCTCCACTATTCTTGCAAAAGATGCTAATTTCTTCAACCTCATTCCGGGTGGAGAATTGAACGGTGAGAGTATCGCAACTATATTAAACGGACTTGCTTGGGGATTAGGTTACTGTGGTATGCCTCACATTCTCGTTAGATTTATGTCTATAAAGAGTAGTGGTATGATTAAGAAGTCTCGTCGTGTTGCAACCGTTTGGGTTGTTATCACCCTTGCTATGGCAGCGTTTATCGCAGTAGTTGGTAGAGCGGCAGTAGAGGCAGGTTTATTAGACCTTGGCGGAAACAGCGAGATGGTATTTATAAACCTCGTTAGAATCGTTTTCCCTGCATTCGTCTCTGGTATATTCTTGTCCGCTATTCTTGCTGCTGCTATGAGTACGGCAGATAGCCAACTTTTGGTAGCGTCGTCCTCGTTCACTAGCGATATCTACAAACCTATCCTTCGCAAAAGTGCGACTCAAAAGGAAACCTTGTTAGTAGGTAAAATCGTAGTTATCGTAGTAGCAGTGGTTGCCTTCATTATAGCGGCTCTTCCTGGTCTTGGTGGCATTATGGATCTCGTATCCTACGCTTGGGCAGGTTTCGGCGCAGCGTTTGGTCCTTCCATCGTTTTGTCCTTGTATTGGAAAAAGTTTACCTATCGCGGTGCTATTGCCGGTATGATTACTGGTGGCGTGGTAGTTGCGTTGTGGATAGCTTTTGGTGGATTTGGCACCGGACTTTACGAACTTATCCCCGGATTTATCTTAGGTCTTGCCGCTTCTATAATTGGTGCTAAACTGGACGTGAAGAACGTAAAAGCAGGTGAAGAAGCTTACGAAGAAGCGCTTGCGTTCTCCGAAGAGGACGAACAAAACTATGATGAGGCTGTAGCGAAATAATTTAATTTGATAAATAAAAAAGAACGATTAAAAAATCGTTCTTTTTTTGTTGCAATTTTATTCGTGGTTAGTGAAAAACTCAATAAACTTTTGTGCCGCTAAAGATACGTATCGGTTGCTCTTTTGATAAAAGTGAATTTTTCGAGCCATTTCTTTGTCCGTCAGTCTATAATAATACAAATCTGGATTGGCATCTATATGTTTTATAAGGGTGTCGCTTATAAAGGTTACGCCAAGACCAGAACACGATACGTTGTACGCCGTAACCTGTTGGTCAAGATAAAAACCAACTTTGGGGGAGATACCGTGTTTTTTGAAGATCATTTCCGCTTTTTTACCCGTGTTGTTTTCGGGATTCAAGAAGACGAAAAGTTCGTTTTCAAATTGCTCTAGTTCCACACTATATTTTTCATTCTTATGCTTTTCGCGTTTGACCTCTTTTGCAGTCAGTCTAAATTCTTTTAATTTCTCGTTAATCTCAAGATGCTTTGGAACGGCTAAGAGCAAAAGTTCGGAAGAATAAAAATTTGCGTTTAGGGTGTCGTCGTGTAATTCTACGTTATCAATGACGATATCAAGCGCACCGAGATTTAATTTGTGTAAAAGATCTTTCGTGCTATCCTCGAATATCTCGACTTGAATTTTGGGGTAGGCGAGATTAAATTCCGCCATAAGCTTGGGGATAACGAAAGAGGAGAAAAGACTGCTACCACCAATACGAATTTTTCCAACTACGAGATTCATATAGTCCGAAACGTAGCGCTGAAAGTCCCTTTCGTTTTGTTCTATCTCCAAAGCGTAGCGCACGTATTCCTCTCCCGGCTCAGTCAAGGATATAGGGTTAGTGGCACGATTAAAAATAGGGGTTGAAATCTTCTCTTCTATTCTTTTGACTGTTGCAGACAATGAAGGTTGGGATACGTAAAGCTTTTCTGCCGCTTTCGTAAAACTACCTTCTCTATACACCGCCAAAACGTATTCTTTGTTCTCAAACACAAAAAACCCTCCTCATAACTCTAGAGTTATGACTAACATATTTTAATATGTATTTGATTATATCACAGTTTTGCGTTATAATCAAGTAACGAAGAGGTGGAGTGGCTTTTTTTTAGGAAAACTTTCGTAACTTTTTGGAAATAATAAAAAAAGGAGCAAATATTTGCTCCTTAGAATAAAGTATTTATTAGGCAAGTTTCAAAACGGATACCGATACGTCGTCGTAGACGTTTTGAGTAGCGCTTTGATTCACAACGGTCACGCTAGACGTAGCCCCCGCAGGCACGGTTACAACGTGTTGGAGCGTAAAGCCCGTGGGCGTAGTCGTAGTTACGTACTGGGACGCAGTAGGAACGGCAGTACCGTCTACGAAAAGACTTGCACCAACCTCTCCCGTGCCACCTTCGGCTAAAATACTTGCCGAGATAAGGTAAGTTCCTTCCGAAAGAGTGATGGTAGAAGGTGCGGTGAAGGTAGCGCTATCTCCAGTAGAGTTTACGATAGCACCAAGATCTAAAAGTCCCGCGGTTGCAACGGTTTGGGCGGTAGAGTTTGCAGTTAAGATAGAATCTATTTCACTAACGCCAGCAGGACCGGTAGCGCCAGTTGCGCCAGCAGGACCGGTAGCGCCAGTTGCGCCAGTAGGACCAATAGCACCTTGAGGACCGATAGGACCAGTTGCTCCAGTAGGACCGATAGGACCTTGAGGACCGGTAGCGCCAGTAACGCCTTGAGGACCAATAGGACCGATGGGACCTTGGGCGCCAGTTGCTCCAACAGCACCTTGAGGACCAGTAGCACCAACAGGACCAGTAGGACCGATAGGGCCTTGGATACCTTGAATACCCTGTATGCCTTGCGGACCTGCAGGACCTTGAGGACCGGTAGGACCAGTAGGACCGGGAACGCCTTGAGGACCACGCTCGCCTGAGCGTATGACTATATTTTGCGGTGTATTCCTTCTACAACAAGGTGTGTAGTTTGTGGAATTACCACAGTTGTTACAACAATTATTAAACCAACTCATATCAGTTATATCTCCTTTGTTTTATAATATGAGAAAACAAAACTTTGTGTGAGTATGGGTGGCAAAATCAATATATTGTGGTTTCTAAAAAATTTGACCACAATCTATTGACAAAATGACAAGTACAGTATATAATAAATCAGATAAAAAATAACGGATAACAGGTTGACAAGTTCGACCGTATAATATGATTAGAACAGGTTGATAATATATCAACTATGAAAGGAGGGAAACATGGAACATATCAATTGGAACGGCTTTAAGGCGGGTAACTGGCAGAATGAAATCAACGTACGTGATTTTATTCAAACGAACTATACCCCGTACACCGGCGACAGTGCGTTTTTGGCTAAGGCTACGGAGAGAACCTCTGATCTTATGAAGAAGGTTCAGACTTTATTTTCCTTGGAAAGACAGTACGGCGGTGTTTTAGATATAGATACTAATACCGTATCCACCATGACTAGCTACGCTCCTGGTTATATCGATCAGGACAAAGAACTTATCGTTGGACTTCAGACCAACAGACCTTTGAAGCGCGGTGTCAATCCCTTCGGTGGCATGAGAATGTGCAAAAGCGCGTGTGAAGCGTACGGTTATAAAGTAGGCGAGAAGATTGAGCAAGAGTTCAAGTATAGAACTACCCACAACGAGGGCGTTTTCTCCGCTTATACCGACGAGATGAGAAAGGCTAGAAAAACTCACCTCATCACTGGTCTTCCCGATGCGTACGGCAGAGGTCGTATCATTGGTGACTATAGACGTGTTGCGTTGTACGGTGTAGATAGACTTATCGAAGAGAAAACCAAAGACAAAGCTAATCTTGCAAACGTTACCTTTGACGTAGACAATATTAGACTTGACGAAGAGTTATATCATCAGATTCAGGCGTTGAACGATCTTAAGAAGATGGCAGAGTCCTATGGCTACGACATCTCCGCTCCCGCAACCAACGCTCGTGAAGCTATTCAGTGGACCTATTTTGCTTACCTTGGCGCAATCAAGGAGCAGAACGGTGCCGCTATGAGTTTGGGTAGAGTAGCTACTTTCTTCGATATCTATATCGAAAGAGATATCAAAAACGGCGAATTGACCGAGGAAGCTGCGCAAGAACTCGTTGACGATTTCGTAATAAAACTTCGTGTTGCTCGTCATTTGCGTACCCCTGAGTACAACGAACTTTTCGGTGGCGATCCCATGTGGATTACCGAGGCAGTAGGTGGTATGGGCTTGGACGGCAGAACGCTTGTTACCAAGAACAGTTTCCGTATCCTTAACACCTTGTACACCTTAGGTTCTTCTCCCGAACCCAACTTGACTATTTTGTGGTCCAACGATTTGCCTGAAGGATTCAAGAGATTCTGCGCGCAGGTTTCCGTTGATACCGACTCCATTCAGTACGAGAACGACGATTTGATGCGTCCTATCTATGGCGACGACTACGCTATTGCTTGTTGCGTATCCGCTATGCAGGTAGGTAAACAAATGCAGTTCTTCGGCGCTCGTTGTAACCTTGCAAAACTTTTGCTTTTGTCTATAAACGGTGGTTACGACGTATCTAGCGGTATGCGTATTGGACCTCAGATGAAACCTTTTGAGGGAGATAAACTTGATTTTGACAAAGTAATGGAGAGATTTGACGTTTACGTAGAATGGCTCTCTCGTCTCTATGTTAACACCATGAACGTTATCCATTATATGCACGATAAATACGCTTACGAGAAAGAGCAACTCGCTTTACACGATACTGATTTGCATAGATTTATGGCGTTTGGTATCGCAGGTTTCTCCGTAGTTGCTGACTCTTTGAGCGCTATTAAGTACGCTAACGTTAAACCTATCAAGGACGCTAACGGATTTATCGTTGATTACGAGACCACGGGCGAATTCCCCAAATATGGTAACGACGACGATAGAGTAGACTTGATTGCTAAAAATCTTGCACACAACTTTATCACCGAACTTAGAAAGACTCCGACTTATCGTGGAGCAGAGCATACGTTGAGCGTACTCACTATAACCTCTAACGTTATGTACGGTAAACATACCGCTGCTACTCCCGACGGAAGAAAGGCGTCCGCTGCATTCGCTCCCGGTGCTAACCCCATGCACAATAGAGAGGAGAACGGTGCGTTGGCTTCTTTGAACTCGGTAGCAAAGATCAGTTACGCAGATTGCCGTGACGGTATTTCCAACACTTTCTCCATAACCCCTGACGCATTAGGTCACGACGCAGAGGAAAGAGTAACCAATTTGGTAAACATTCTCGACGGTTATTTTGCAAAGATGGCTCATCATATCAATATCAACGTATTGAATCGTGAAACTTTGATGGACGCTTACGAGAATCCTGAAAAGTATCCCAACCTTACGATAAGAGTATCGGGTTACGCAGTTAACTTCAACAAGCTCTCTCGCGAGCAACAAAGAGAGGTTATCTCCCGTACCTTCCACGAGGCTATGTAATGAAAGGGAGAATTCACTCAATACAAAGTTTAGGAACAGTCGACGGACCGGGTATTCGGTTCGTCGTGTTTTTTCAAGGCTGTCCGCTTAGATGTGGGTATTGCCACAACCCCGACACGTGGGATTATAAAGGGGGTAGGGAGATAGATAGCGCGGAAATTATCGAAAAAGCTTTAAGATACAAAAGCTATTTCGGTCGTGACGGCGGTATCACTCTTTCTGGTGGCGAACCTTTATTGCAGTCTGATTTTGCTAAGGCTATTTTAGTAACGGCAAAAGAAAGTGGACTCAACACTTGCGTTGATACCTCGGGTTGCGTGCTAAACGATGCAGTCAAAGATGCATTGGAGTACGTGGATCGAGTACTGTTAGATATAAAATTCACGACTAACGAAGAGTATCAAAGATACGTTGGGTGCAGTTTGGACAAACCGCTTGAGTTTTTGAAATATTTGAATGAGAAAAATATCCCAACTACCTTAAGACAGGTAATAGTTCCAACCTTAAACGATAACGAGGAAAATTTCGTTAAATTAAACGAAATAATTGCAAAATACGAATGTGTTGACGACGTCGAACTTTTAGGTTTTAAGAAAATTTGCAAGACCAAATACGACGATATGAAAATCCCATTCCCGTTTGAGATATATTCAACCCCCACGAAAGCGGATATAGAAGAGTTAAAGAAAAAAATCAAAATAAAGAAATAAAAGTGGAAAAGCACCCCGAAAGTTAGACACTTCGGGGCGCTTTTTATTTGAGTTTGTTTTTTTAAATAATAATATAGTCTAGATTTCTCTCGTGCCGTCGTAGCACTCAAGACCAATTAGATAATCGCTCGTCACGTCTAAAAAACGTGCGAGCTTTCTCAAATCTTCTATGCACGGCTCTTGTTTGTTGGTTTCCCACGCGGAAATAGTCATTTTACTGACAGATAGAAATTCTCCAATTTGACTTTGCGTTAAACAATTTTCTCGCCGAATTTGTCTTAATCTTTCACCAAAAATTTTACTCATAAGTAAAGAATATCATTATTTTTTTACGTTTGCTTGACAGTAATGAAAATCATTACTATAATAATTATATTGGGGAAATTTTAGAAATATACGTTATTGATTAGAATTTCCACAAAAAACACGAAAGGAAAGAGAATATGAAAAGTTTTGGAAAATATGCTATAGTGCTTTTAGTAGTTATATGTTGTGTGTGTACGACCTTTTCGTTATCAGGCTGTGGAGAAGAGACTGAGGCTAAGTTTGATTTGACGGCTGGGATAAATGAGGTCGAAGTTTTGGGTTCGCACGAGAGTGTAACGGTAAACGGAACGGCGTCAATTGCGACACTTTCGCTAAACGTTGGGGCAGGAGATAAGCCCGTATATATTTACTTGAATAGCGTAACGGCAACGAGTATTGACGGTGCGAGCATAATTAGTTCAAGTAGTTCGAGAGAAATACATTTAGTTTTAAATGGACAAAACACTTTGACCGCAGTTCATGCTGTGGGTATTAATTGTCCTGCTGGGAGCTTGTTTATCGAAGGAAATGGTTCGCTGACTGTTAAAGGTGGATCTGGTTCTGCTGGCGCAGAGGGAAGCAACGACTCATACGACGGAATGAACGGCACGCAAGGTAGTGAAGCGATAATAGCTTTGAGTATCTCCGTGGATATTGCTAATAGCGTAACGTTAGTTGGTGGTGACGGAGGTCGAGGCGGTAATGGTGCGCACGGATCAAGAGGACAAGACGGAGAATGGCGAGGTTGGTCTTGGGAAAACATGAGTCCGGGAAATTCTGATCACGGTAAACCTGGTGGAAACGCAGGCAACGGTGGTGACGGAGGTAAAGGTGGTGATTCTATTCGTACGACCATGCTCACAATTCAAGCAGGAAACGTTTACTTGATTGGCGGAAAAGGTGGCGACGCAGGCAACGGAGGCAAAGGCGGCGACGGAGGCAAAGGCGGTATTAACGATTGGGGCACGTCTAAAGGTGGCGGACCTGGTAGTGGCGGAAACGGCGGTAACGGTGGCGATGCATCATACGGTGGAAATGCAACGCTTGAGAGTCAAACCACTATATCTAAAGGTGTGGCTGGTAACGTAACTATTTCGGTAGGTGAAAGCGGTTTAGCAGGTCTTGGTGGTCGTGGTGGCTCAAAAGGTGGTCCAAGCGGAGATCAAAACGGAGATATAAACACTAATGCGTGCGACGGCGTGGCTGGTTCAGATGGTACGGCGATAGCATAAGGAGTAAACATCATGAAGGTGGCACGTAAAGCATTTTTAGCATTATTTATTTTTGCATTTATCATAACGGTTTTCACTAGTGTTTCCTTTGCAGAAAATAGTGCAAGTACGCATACCGATATATACATTGGCGAGTACGATGACGGAGAACACGAAGGCACTGCGCATATCGTATTTGGTACGGTAAGTAACGCAAACGAAGAGTATGGAATAGTGTTGACTGACACCAACACAGGTAAATCATATTCTTTTAAAGGGGAAGTCATTTGTTCTACAGGGAAATTTGGTGTAGCAGTATTTGACCTTCCGGAGGATGTTACATATATGGCGAAGGTTTACTCTGGAGATCCTAAAACTGGCGTATTAGGGGATGAAATGGTATTTAGAGCGGGGGACGGAGAGTCTGTATATAATCCTGCTGACATGTTTAACGTTTCTGAATCAAATATAACTTCATTGACAATGCTAGGGCAAACTTTGAATGATATAATAATTCCGTCACAAATAAATGGTGAAAAAATTGTGGGGTTGAAAGGGTTCGTTTCTCCTAGCAAATATGAATCTATGTATATTTCAGCAGGCATAGTTATAGAAAAGCCGATATTTACTTATTATGAAGACAGTCTTAATGAAATAGTAGTAGATAAAAATAGTGAATATTATAAAACTATTGATGGGAATTTATATACTAAAGACGGAAAGACTTTAGTTAAATATGCAACAGGGAAAGCAGATACGTGCTTTGAAGTTCCTGCAGAAGTAGAGAATTTTGATGATTTTGCAATATATTGCTGTAAAAATCTTCAAGAAATAACTTTTGCAGAGAATAGTAAGATTGCTGAATTTGGAGAATATTCAATATATAATTGCGACGGTATTAAAACGTTTAGTGTGCCGAAAACGGTGGTAGATATAGGTGAAAATTTCTTGGGTGATTTCGATGCACTTGCTCATGTTTTTGTGGAAGACGGCAGTGATACGTTTGTTGCAATAGAAGATGCTTTGTACACAAAAGACACAAAAACGCTTTATTTACATTGTATTGCAAGTGAGAAGGTTGAATTTGTAATTCCAGAAACAGTAGAAAGAATAGAAAGCTTTGCATTTAGCTTTTGTGGAAACTTGGAACGGATATATATTCCAGAAAACACCATATATATTGGTCCACAAGCTTTTTATGAGTGTTCTGCAGAAATCGTTTGGAATGAATATGCAAAAATTGAAGAAATAGGAAGTGCCGTGTTTTTAATGTACAGAGGAGAGAATATAACAATTCCTAAGAGTGTTTCTATTATTAGAGAATATGCGTTTAGAGGGCGAACCATCGAAAGTATAACGTATTTAGGTACAATTGAAGAGTGGAATACAAAGGTATTGAAAGAAAACTATTGGGTTGAAGCCGTAACAGCGACTTACGTACAGTGTTCAGATGGACGCGTTGAAATTTAACAAAAAAAACGGAACTCGAAAGAGTTCCGTTTTTAATTGTCGTTTAGAGTAGGTTTTTGTAGAGATTGATGATGTCGGCTTTGGTGGGATCTTTGGGGTTGCCGGGACGGCAAGCGTCGTCCATAGCGGATTGAGCCAAGAAGTCGATATCTTCTTCTTTTACGATTGCTTTGAGGTCTTGGGGTATGCCTACGTCTATGGAGAGTTTCTTGACTGCGTCGACTGCTGCTTTGCGGTACTCGTCTTGAGTCATGTCGTCTACACCTTTTACGCCCATAGCGCGTGCAATCTCGCGATACTTTTCTCCAGTTGCGTCTGCGTTATATTCCATAACGGTAGGAAGCAAAATAGCGTTTGCTACACCGTGGGGAGTGTTGTACACCGCGCCTAACGCATGAGCCATGGAGTGCACGATACCCAAGCCTACGTTAGAAAATCCCATACCTGCAACGTATTGACCAAGCGCCATACCTTCACGGCCTTCTTTGGTGTTTTGAACTGCGCCTCTCAAACTTCTAGATATTATCTCGATAGCTTTTAAGTGGAACATATCGGTCATTTCCCAAGCGCCTTTGGTGATATAGCCCTCTATAGCGTGAGTTAATGCGTCCATACCGGTAGATGCGGTAAGACCTTTGGGCATAGTTTCCATCATTTCGCTATCAACTATAGCAACGGAAGGAATGTCGTGGGGATCTACGCACACGAATTTTCTCATTTTTTCTTTATCCGTTATGACGTAGTTTATAGTAACCTCGGCAGCCGTTCCAGCCGTTGTTGGTACTGCTATCGTGGGTACGCAAGGATTTTTGGTAGGTGCTACGCCTTCAAGTTTTCTAACGTCTTCGAATTCGGGGTTGGCAATAATAATACCTATTGCTTTTGCGGTGTCGATACTAGAGCCTCCGCCTACCGCAATTATATAATCCGCTCCGCTCTTTTTGAATGCGTCCACACCGGATAAAACGTTTTCAATAGTGGGGTTGGGGACGATATCCGTATAGAGAACGTAATCGAGTTTTTCTCCGTCCAAAACGGATAAAACCTTGCCCGTTACGCCTACGTCAAAGGTGGCTTTGTCCGAGCAGATAAAGGCTTTTTTGTATCCTCTTGCTTTTACGACGTTTGCAATCTCGTATCTTGCGCCTGCGCCGTGATAGGATTGTTCGTTAACGATAATTCTGTTAGCCATAATAACCTCCAAAAAATTTTATAATTTTATTATACTATCTTTTTTTCAAATAGTCAAATTTTACTAAAATTTGGAGTACCTTTATAGAGAAAACATTGTCGATATATTACGCGTATGAGAAATTTTGTTAAAAACTCACAAAAAAAGTTAGTTTTTTACACTTGATTTGAGCGGTTGTAAACCTTTGTCAAAAAGTTGCAAGTTTTGATTAATTGTTGTATAATTATTCTAATTAGAATTTTAATCTCAAAGGAGTTATATAAAATGAGAGTTTACAACTTTTCGGCAGGACCCAGCATGCTTCCTATGGACGTGTTGAAAAAGGCACAAGCAGAGTTTTTAGACTACGAAGGTTCGGGCATGAGCATTACCGAGATGAGCCACCGTGGAAAGGTTTTCGATGCAGTTGCTAAAAAATGCGAGGCACTTTTCCGTGAGGTTATGGGTATCTCGGACGATTATCACGTTTTGTTTTTGCAGGGTGGTGCATCTCAACAGTTTGACGCTATTCCCTTGAACCTTATGAAAACGGGCAAAGCAGATTATATCGTTACCGGTAATTTCTCTGGTAAAGCTGCTAAAGAGGCTGCTCGTTACGGCGACGTTAAAATAGTTGCAAGCAGTAAAGAAGATAACTTTACCTATATCCCCAAGGTTTCATACGAGGACTTTAGAGCGGACGCTGACTACGTACACATTACCTCTAATAACACTATTTTTGGTACTCGTTACGCAGAATTCCCCAAAACCCCCACTCCCTTGGTTTGCGATATGTCGTCCGAGATTTTATCTCGTGTAGTTGACGTTAATAAATTTGGTTTAATCTACGCCGGTGCACAGAAAAACATCGCACCCGCTGGTTTGACTATCGTTATCGTTCGCAAGGATTTAGCAGAGACTTCTACTCCTAATTGTCCTACTATGCTCAAATACAGCACTCAAGCTAACGCTGAGAGTATGTACAATACCCCTCCTTGCTTCCCCATATATATGGCTATGCTCGTACTTGAGTGGATCAAAGGCTTGGGTGGCGTAAAAGAGATTCAAAAAATCAACGAATACAAAGCAGGACTTTTGTACGACTTTATCGACAATTCTTCCTACTTCACCAACTCCGTTCACAAAGATAGCCGTTCTATCATGAACGTACCTTTCGTAACGCCTAGCGCTGAGTCTGATGCGGAGTTTGTAAAAGAAGCGGCTAATGCAGGTCTTGTATCCTTGAAAGGACACAGACTCGTAGGTGGTATGCGTGCATCCATTTACAACGCAATGCCCGTAGAAGGCGTAGAAAAACTTATCGCTTTCATGAAAGATTTCGAAATGAAACACAAATAATAGGTGCTATATGAAAAAAATACTTAAATTAAATTCTATTTCCAAACTTGCAAACGAGTATTTTGAAAATTACGAGTACAGTGATACCGCGGAAAACCCCGACGGTATCATGCTCAGAAGTTTCAAAATGCACGACTACGAAGTAGGTTCTAACCTCTTGGCGGTTGCTCGTGCAGGTGCAGGCGTAAACAATATACCTATTCCTCAAATGACTGAAAAAGGTATCGTTGTTTTCAACACTCCCGGCGCTAACGCAAACGCAGTTAAAGAACTCGTAATTTGCGCGCTTTTGCTTGGTTCTCGTAAGATTTACGAGGGTATCAACTGGGCTCAAGGACTTGATAAAGCAGAGGACGTTGCTAAACTTGTAGAAAAAGGCAAATCCCAATTCGTTGGTGGAGAAATTACGGGCAAAACCTTGGGCGTATTAGGTCTTGGCGCAATCGGCGCTAAAGTAGCAAACACCGCAATAGCTCTTGGTATGAACGTCGTTGGTTACGATCCTTTCATATCGGTTGCAGGCGCACTTAGACTGGACTCCAAAGTAGGATACGAAAAGGAAATGGAAGGCGTATTCAAAAAAGCAGATTACGTAACCATTCATATGCCTTTTACTCCCGACACCAAGGGCGTAATCAATAAAGAAACTATTAGCCAAATGAAGGACGGCGTAGTTATCGTAAACTGTGCAAGAGGAGAACTCGTCAACAACGACGACGTTAAAGAAGGATTGCTTAGCGGAAAGATTGCTAAATACGTTACCGATTTTCCCGTTGCAGATTTGTTGGGAGTTGAGGGTGTTATTACCATTCCTCACCTTGGCGCATCTACTGCAGAAGCAGAGGACAACTGTGCGGTAATGGCTGCAAAACAGTTGACCGATTATATCGAAAACGGTGCTATCGTAAACAGCGTAAACTTCCCTGCAGTTTCGTTGCCTGTAAATTATACTCATCGTATCACCGTTATTCACAAAAACGTTCCCAATATGATAGCGCTTGCTACCGCGCCCGTGGCTAATGCAGGCATCAATATTGCAAACATGGTGAGTGCATCTCGTGGTGATATTGGATATCTCGTTATGGACGTAGACTCCGAGCCGAGCGCAGAACTTATAGCAAAACTCGCTCAAACGGACGGTTTTATCAAGGTTAGAGCGTTATAATTTGATTTATAAAAGAGAGTGGTTTCCACTCTCTTTTTTTTATGCAATGACAAAATTTTCATAGTCGTTTTGGTTTGCAGATCGTTGCAAAAGGCGCAAGCGTTATCAAATATTTGCATTTTGGGAAAAGTAGTGTTATAATGAGGACTATGAGCGCAATAGTGATTGACAACGTGACCTTTGGTTACGACAAAAAAAGCGGGGACGTTTTAAAGTCCGTGAGCCTTCAAATAGAGGAAGGAGAGTTCGTGTGCGTCGTTGGTAGAAACGGTAGTGGAAAATCTACCCTTGCCAAGACCATAAACGGATTGTTAACTCCAAGTGAGGGCAGTATTAAGGTATTCGGCGTGGACACCAAAGAGGAGTCTACGATTTTTGACGTACGCAAAAACGTGGGTATGGTATTCCAAAACCCCGATAACCAAATGGTTGCAAGCATAGTGGAAGACGACGTAGCGTTTGGACCGGAGAACTTGGGTATTCCAAGAGAAGAGATAAAGGCGCGCATTGATTGGGCGCTAAAAGCAGTTGGAATGGAGGAGTATCGTCACGGTACGCCTAACAAACTTTCGGGTGGTCAAAAACAGCGTATTGCAATAGCAGGCGTCCTTGCGCTAAAGCCTAGAGTGCTCGTTTTGGACGAAGCAACGGCAATGCTTGATCCTCGTGGTAGACGTGAGGTAATGGATACCGTTCGCGAACTTAATAAAAAGGAAAACATCACCGTTATACACATAACTCACTATATGGAGGAGTGTGTAGGCGCGGACAGAGTTGTCGTCGTGGACGGTGGAGAAATAGTTATGCAAGGCAGACCTGAGGAGGTTTTTTCAAAACGCAGTGAGTTATCGACTTATCAGCTTGGTTTACCCCCCGTTATGGCGCTTGCCGATATGCTTAGAGAGCGTGGCGTGGAGATAGGCGTCGTGCACAAAGAGGACGAGTTGGTGGAGGAATTATGTCGATTGTTATAGAAAATCTTTCCTTTACCTATATGAAGAAAACTCCGTACGAAAAAAAGGCGTTGAAAAATTTGTCTTTGGAAATTCGTGACGGAGAGTTTTTGGGTATTATCGGTAGCACGGGTTCGGGTAAATCTACGCTTATACAACATATAAACGGATTATTGCCTTGTCAAGAGGGTAAAATCGTGGTGTCGGGTATAGATCTTTCTTGTAAAAAACCCGATTACAAAGCGGTTAGAAAAAAGGTCGGCGTCGTATTTCAATATCCTGAATACCAACTATTCGACGAAACCGTGGAAAAAGACGTTGGGTTTGGTCCTAAAAATATGGGACTTAAAGAGGACGAGATCAAAGAGAGGGTAAGAGAGAGTTTACAACTCGTTGGTCTAAACGTAGACGAAATTGGACAAAAATCGCCCTTTGATTTGTCGGGAGGACAAAAAAGACGAGTTGCGATAGCAGGCGTTATCGCTATGCGCCCAGAAATCTTGGTTTTGGACGAGCCTACCGCAGGACTTGATCCTCAAGGCAAAAAAGAGATATTAGATCTCGTTAAAAATTTACAAAAAACTTGCTCACCCACCGTTATTATGATATCTCATAATATGGATGAGATATCGGATATGGCGGATAGAATCGCTCTTATGCACAAGGGCGAACTTTTGGCGTGTTTAACGCCCGACGAACTTTTCTCAAGAAAAGATTTGGTGGACGTAGCGGGGCTTGAACTTCCCGTTGCCGTATCCGTTATACAAAAACTTAGAGATAGGGGCGTGGATTTAGGTCAAACGGTATGCAGAAAGAGTGAACTTGCAGACCTTATTGCTCGGAGGGTGAAAAAATGTTAAGAGACGTTACCTTCGGTCAATACTATCCTAAAAATTCCTTCGTGCATAGAATGGACGCAAGAGTTAAAATACTCTTGATGATTCTCTATATCGTTACCATATTTTTGGTACAGACTTATAGCGGATATATCGCGACGGCGTTTGTGTTGATAACGACCATAGTAGTCGCGCGTATTCCATTGAAAACGGTATTAAAAAGCGTGAAAGCCGTAATATTCTTAGTGCTTTTTACCGCTATATTAAATATTTTGTTCTATCAAGGCGAATCCACTACCGTAGTCTTTTCTTGGTGGATAATCAAAGTAACGGACGGAGGACTTTTGTTCGCTATGCAAATGGCGTTCAGGCTCATCTTCTTGGTTATGGGAACTTCCCTTTTGACCTTTACGACTACGCCCGTGGAGTTGACGGACGGAATAGAGAGTTTACTATCTCCTCTAAAACTTATTAGAGTGCCCGTACACGATATAGCGGTCATTATGAGTATTACCCTTCGTTTTATCCCTATTTTGATGGAAGAAACGGATAAAATTATTATGGCACAGTCCTCTCGTGGCGCGGATTTTTCCTCGGGTGGCATTATTAAGAGGGCTAAAGCGCTTTTACCCGTATTGATACCCTTGTTTATAAGTGCGTTTAGACGTGCGGACGAGTTGAGTTTAGCGATGGATTCTCGTTGTTACGGCGCGCCCGTCAAGAGAACGAAACACAAGGTTAGACGTATATCGGTTAGAGATATAATAGGATCGATATTCTATCTTGCCTACTTGGCGTTTATCATAGTGGATAATAGTTTACTGCTTTTGCTTATATGAAAAGATACGTTTTGACAATTCAATACGACGGCACGAATTATTGCGGTTGGCAATCTCAAAAGAATGGAGAAAGCGTTCAGCAAGTCCTTGTTCGCGCTCTCAAGACTATAGCGGTAGGAGAGGTCAAACTAGTAGGATCTGGCAGAACGGATGCAGGAGTTCACGCGGAGGCTCAAGTAGCCCACGTGGATATGGAAACCTCCGTTCCTGCTAAAAAAATTAGTCTTGCAGTTAACGCAAAACTTCCAGACGACGTGAGAGTGTTGAGCAGTAAAGAGGCAGGAGAGGGCTTCCACGCAAGGTACTCTGCAAAGAAAAAGACCTATTTATACTCCGTGTACGTTGCGGATACCGTTTTACCTTTGAAAGATAGGTATTCTTTGCGTATTGACAAACTACCCGATATAGAGAAAATGAAAGAGGGCGCAAAGGTCGTAGTTGGAAAACACGACTTTAGATGTTTTCTAGCGTCTGGTTCAAGCGTAGTGGACACGGTGAGAGAGATTTATTCCATAGATATTATCCAAAAGGGAGAGGAAATAGTTTTTTTAGTGTGTGGCAGCGGATTTTTATATAATATGGTTCGCATCATCGTTGGAACGCTATTGGATATCGGTTACGGAAAAAAGAAGGTCGAGGACTTGGCTCAAGCCATAGAGGAAAAAAATCGCAAACTTTGTGGCAAGACTGTGTCCGCAAAGGGACTTAGACTGCACTCCGTTGAATATTGATAAATCCTCGCTTTGCGAGTGTTTTATAGAGAAAAAGAGATTATAATAAGGAGATTTTTTTATGATAGTCGTTAAAGAACTCACGACAAAAAAAGAGATGAAGAAGTTTGCTTCTTTCCCCTTAGAGTTGTACAAAGGAAATAAAAACTTTTGTCCTTCTTTCTACGGAGACGAGAAAAACCTTATCGATCCTGAAAAAAATATGTATTCCGATTTTGCGGATAACAAATTTTTCTTGGCGTATAAAGACGGAAAGGTTGCAGGCAGACTTGCAGTCATCATCAATCACGCGCATAACAAAAAGAGCGGAGAAAAATGTGCAAGATTTTCCCGTTTTGACGTTATAGACGACGTGAACGTAACTAAAGCTTTGTTTGAAGCAGGGGAAAAGTACGCAAAAGAGTGTGGCATGACTCACATAAACGGACCTATGGGTTACGTTGACTTGGATAAAGAGGGTATGCTCGTCGAGGGATTTGATTATCCTTCCACTTACGGTGGTAGCTACAATTTCGATTACTATCAAAGACACGTAGAAGAATTAGGATTCAAAAAACAAGTTGACTGGGTAGAGAGAAGAATAAATATTCCTCAAGATAGAAATGATAGAAACGTTAAGAAAATTTCCCAAGTTGCGGAGATTTTGAAGAAGAAATACGAACTTCGCGAGATTGTAGACAACAAAACCAAGGTTGGTAAACTCGTTGGTCGTGAAAAGGATAGAATATTTGATTTATTGAATACTTGTTACGCGCACTTACACGGTACCGTACCTTTCACTCAAAGGGTAATAGACGCTACCGTTTCCCAAATTATGCTCGTTATTAAGCCCGAATACATATCTTTGGTTGAGGATAAAGAGGGAAATTTGATAGGTTTTGGTTTAGTGTTCGCACCTTTGTGGAACGCGCTCAACAAATGCGGTGGAAAACTCAACTTGAAGGGTATATTCAACCTTCTAAAAGCCATAAACGGAAAGCACGACACCGTAGAAATGATACTAATAGCGGTTGCTCCCGAATGGCAAAGCAGAGGCGTTCCTGCCGTTATTATGGATAGAATTTTGAGTAATTTGATAGATAAAGGCATCAAATACGCAGAAACCAACGGTACTCTTGAAGAAAATCTTCAAATTAACAACCTTTGGGACGGATTTGATCATATTCAGCATAAGAGAAAACGTTGTTACATTAAAGAATTATGAATCTAGCGCTTACGGCATTATATAGCGGACTATTATTAGTTGGACTTTGCATACCCGGTTTTTTACTTGAAAAATCGGGTAAATTACCGCCTAACATGAATAAGGGTTTGTCCATGATACTCAGTTACGTTGCCCAACCTGCAATCTCGATATATTCCTTTCAAATAAACGAATATAGACCGGGATTACTAGTAAATATGGGTTACGTCGCGATATTTAGTATGGTGAGCATGCTCATATCCTTGCTTATTGGACGATTGATATTTAATAAAGGATTCAAAGAGGGGGTAGAGAGTAAAAAACGCAACGAAATGCGAACTCTCACTATAACCTCGACGTTTGCAAACTGCGGTTTTATGGGTATACCTTTTCTTCAAGAATTGTTGCCCGGAAATCCCGAAGCTCTTTTATATACCGCCGTGTATATGTTATTCTTCAATATGTTCACTTGGACGATAGGAATATATATAATAACGGGAGATAAAAAGTATATAAATATCAAACAAATATTACTAAATCCGCCGACTCTAGCCTTGGTAGTAGCCCTTCCTTTATTCTTTACGAATACTAGGTTACCCGGACCTTTATTTTCCTTCTTGACTCATTGTCAAAACCTTGCAGCCCCTATATCTATGATACTTATGGGCGTATATCTTGCGAGAATGAATTTGAAAGAACTCGTTTTAGATTGGAGGGTGTATCTAACTTGCGCTCTAAAACTCGTAGTCGCACCTATCGTGATGTTTTTAGTGTCCTATCCATTTATCGGGCAGGTGGGCGCTATAGTCGTGTTGACGTGTTTCGTTATAGCAGGTATGCCGAGCGCTACTTCTAATATGTATATGAACGATATGTTCGGTTCTCTTGAGGGTAGCAAGATTGCCGTAAAAGGAGTGTTGATGAGCACCATACTTAGTATAGTTTGCGTGCCTTTAATGCTAATGCTATTATCTCTCGTGATACCAATAACGTTGTAAAGTGATAATTAACTCCTCCGAAATTAACATTTTTGGTAGAAATTAGTCAAAAGTGTTGCAGTCGGGGGAGTTATTTGATATAATCAAAAGAGTATGAATTGAATAAAAATACGGAGGGTATTATGAATACGACTGAAAAGTTAACTATTGATGCGATAAGAATATTATCCGCTGAAGCAATCCAGAAAGCTAAGTCCGGTCACCCCGGTCTTCCCCTTGGTACTGCACCTATCGGTTACGAACTCTACGCTAACCAGATGGTTTACAACCCCAAGAACCCCGATTTCTTCAATCGTGACCGTTTCGTTCTCTCTGCAGGACACGGTTCTATGCTTGTTTATTCTCTCTTGCATCTTTTCGGCTTCGGCTTGACTAAAGAAGATTTGATGTCTTTCAGACAGTTTGGATCTCTCACTCCCGGTCACCCCGAATATCATCACACCAAAGGCGTTGACACCAGCACCGGTCCTTTAGGTCAAGGTATCGCTAACGCAGTTGGTATGGCTATGGCAGAAGCTTATCTCTCTGCTAAATTCAACAAAGAAGGTTTCCCCATCGTTGATCACTACACCTACGCTCTTTGCGGTGACGGTTGTATGATGGAAGGTATCGAGGCAGAGGCTGCATCTTTAGCAGGTACTTTGGGACTCGGTAAACTTATCGTTTTCTACGATGATAACGATATCACCATCGAAGGTGACACCGATATCGCTTTCCGTGAGAACGTTGGTAAACGTCACGAAGCACAAGGTTGGCAGGTTATAAACGTTGCAGACGCTAACGACCTCGAAGCTATCCGTAAGGCTATCAAGAAAGCAAAGAAAGAAACCAATAAACCTTCTCTTATTATCTTGAAATCTATCATCGGTTACGGTTCTCCCATGGCAGGTAACCACAAATGCCACGGTGCTCCTTTAGGAGAAGAGAACATCGCTAAGATGAAAGCTGATATGAACTGGACTTGTGATCCGTTCGAAGTACCCGAAGAGGTTAAAGAAGTTGCTAAGAAAGCAATCTCCAAAGGTAAGAGAGCAGAAAACAAATGGAAGAGACTCGTTAAAGAGTATAAAGCACAGTTCCCCGCAGAGTACGCAGAGTTCGATAAATGGCTCAGTGGCAAAACCGAAGATTTGGTTAACGTTGACTCTTTGTGGCAGTGGGAAAAAGCAGACGCTACCCGTAACACCAGTGGTATCATGATCAACCGTTTGGCTCAGATCGTTCCCAACCTCATCGGTGGTTCTGCAGACCTTGCTCCTTCCAACATGAGCTATATGAAAGAGCGCGGAGATTTCTCCGTTGAGAATAGAACGGGCGCAAACCTCCACTTCGGTATTCGTGAGCACGCTATGGCTGCTATCTGTAACGGTATGACCTTGCACGGCGGTCTTAAAGTTTACTGCGCTACCTTCTTCGTATTCTGTGATTACATGAAGAACGCAATGAGAATGTCCGCGTTGATGAATATCCCCGTAACCTACGTTTTGACGCACGACTCTATCGGCGTTGGCGAGGACGGACCTACTCACGAGCCCGTAGAGCAACTCATTTCTTTGAGAAGTATTCCTAACATGAAGGTATTCCGTCCTGCAGACGGTAACGAGACCACTGCTGCTTGGATTTCCGCAGTTACCGGTCAAGGACCTACCGCTTTGGTACTTACCCGTCAAAATCTTCCCCAGTACGGCGAAATGTCTGCTAAGAACGCTTTGAAGGGTGGTTACGTTATCTCTGATTGCGAAGGCGAACCCGACGTACTCTTGATGGCAAGTGGTAGTGAAGTTGAACTTATCTTGAAAGCACAAGAAGAACTCAAAACTCGTGGCATTGAAGCACGTTGCGTATCTATGCCCTGTATGGAGATCTTCGAGGCTCAGGATGAAGAGTACAAAGAGAGCGTAATTCCTTCTTACACTCGTGCAAGAGTAGCAGTTGAGGCAGGTTCTGCATACAGCTGGTACAAGTACGTTGGTCTTGACGGTGAAATGGTAACCATGGACACCTTCGGTGCATCTGCTCCCGCTAAAGTTCTTTTCGAACATTACGGATTTACGGTAGATAACGTAGTAGAAAAAGCATTCATGGCTATCGAAAACAACCTTTGCTTGGAAGACGCTTGCTTCGGTTGCGAGTGTGAAGAAGATTGTGACAACTGTCCCTGCGAAGACGATTGCGACACCTGCGCTTGCGCAGACGAGCACGCAGCAGAGGCTTGCGGTTGTTGTGATTGCAACTGCGAAGATTGCGAATAATCTTACAGATTGATTGATTTACAACGCCCGTTATGTTTCATATCGGGCGTTGTTTATAAAATACGATTTTCGGGGAAATTAAAAGGAAAGAATTATGGCAAAATATGACGTTGAACTCGTTGGTAAAATAGGTTCTATGGCGCTTATAAATAGGGAGTGGGGCGATATCGATTACAATACGATAGCGCGCATTTCTCGTGAACTTCACCCCGGTATGATTTGGGTTACTAGTGGCGCGACGGAGATTGGACGACTTGACTATATTAAGCGTAATGGTATAGAACTTGAAGGGGACGAAACCTTGATAAAAACCGATTATTCCGCTCAAGGTCAAGCCATTTTGATGCAAAACTACCGTACCTTTATAGACGAAAGATATAGCGTTCGTCAAATTTTAGTTGAGCATCAACATTTCAACGACGTTGAAAAAGCAAAAAGTTTGAGAGATTTACTCTTGCGTTGTCCCTCGCAAAAAGCTATTCCTATTATAAACTATAACGACGCCGTGTGTAGTGAAGAGAATAGAAAGTTTGAGATTATGAATCTCAAAACCAAGATGGATAGAGTTATCCAAGGCGTAGATAACGACGAAACGGCATCGCATATAGCGTGCTTGGTAAAAGCAAAACGTTTGGTTATCTTGACCTCGGTGGACGGTATTTACCGTGAGGCAGGCAATCCCGACACACTCATCGACCTTATTACGGGATCTACGGACGAGGAGGTTATCCAAGCCGTGGACGAGTGCAAAGCGTGTTGTAAAGGCACGAGTAGAAAGGGTTCAGGGGGCGCGGAGAGCAAACTTGAGTATATAAAAGAACCTCTAAGTTACGGCGCAGAGGTATATATAGCAAACGCTAAATATTCATTGAAAGATATAGTAGAGGGCAGAGTACCCCGTACTTTGATAAAGAGAAGCTAATGAAAAAGATTGGATTCGTCGTGGCGATGAGCCGTGAAATGAAGGTGTTTTTGGATAAGCTTGGACGAGTTGAATTAGTATCGTCTTGTGGTTTTTCGATATATAAATACCTTTTCGACAAAGTTGAATTATATATGGTGGACGCGGGAGTTGGCGAAATTGCCTCCGCGCTTGCAACCTTTCATTTGATATCGGAATACAAGGTGGACGAGATTATCAATTTCGGCGTATGCGGATCTTTGGATAACGAATTGGATATAGCGGACGTCGTGTTTGTAAAATCGGTGTATCACTTTGACCGTGACACCTCCACCCTTGATAACTGCGAGGTAGGTTATTATCCCGAGTGGGGAGAAAAATATCTATCTTGCGACACGAATATGCTCCAAAAAGCCCAAAGCGTAACGCGCGCAAAAGAGGTTATTTGTGCAAGTTCGGAAAAATTCGTTTCCGACACGGCTACTAAATCCAAACTTCAAAAAGAGGGCGCAGGGATATGTGAAATGGAGTCGGCGGGCGTGTTGTTGACTTGTAAGAGAATGAATATACCTTGTCTTATAGTCAAAGCAATATCGGATAAAGCGGACGAGAGCGCGGTGATGTCTTTTAACGAAATGTTGAGTACTGCTATGCAAAAATGTTCTGATTTTATCTATTCCTACGTCAAATCAATTCAATAATCAAATTACGCAACCGAAAGGTTGCGTTTTTTTAGGTTTAATTATTAAAAAAATGGAAATACTCCCGATACGAAAGTGTCGGGAGATTTTTTATGTATAAGTTTTATTTAGTCGTAGCTTTAGTGATAGTTTGTACTTTAGTCCCGTTTGGACAAAATTTGGAGGATATTTGCGTGGAATGTGGCGGTTTAGAGTACGCATTTTACGTCGTAGGCGAGGTGGAGGAAGGTTGCGCGGAGATTATTGAAAACGGTGGGGAGAAAATCGTGCGCTGTGCCGTGTCGGACACAAATATCGTGCGAAATTCGATAAAGGGTAGGATAAGAGGGGAGAGTTTTAGGTGTTTTGGAGATATGGACGTGGTCGAATTTATCCTAAATAGAACGTCCGCTAAGGTGGTAAAAGAAGGGTACGTAGACGGAATTTATACGGCTTATCTATATACGGGAGAGATAAAAGATAGAGGCATAGAGTTGTTTGGCGAGAAGGTAAATATGCAGATTGCTATAAATCAAGGGGTTGTGAGCGTGGGTACTCCTATCATCTTGGGCAGTTACTAAAAAATATAAAAAATCGTGTATAAAAGAGAAAAAACGGTTAATAATCAAAACAAATATCGGAGGTTTAATATGAAAGAAAAGATTTTAAGTTTAGGTAAGTTTTTGAAAAAGAACGTTTATTACGTGTTGTTGGTAGCGTGCGTAATAGTGGTAGGCACGATGATTACGTTGACCGTCACGAGTCCCAAGGATAACGACGTCGTGATAGAAGCGCCGGATACGAATCAGCCTAACGTGAATGAGCCCGACGTCAACGTTCCTGATACGAACGAGCCAGATACGAACGAGCCAGATAGTCCTGACCAAGGTGTAATTTCCAATCCCGTAGTGTTTGGAAGTCCTGTAGATGGAGAGGTGCTCGGTGCGTTTTCGGTGGACGAATTGGTGTACTGTTCGACCTTGAAACAGTGGCAGACTCATAGCGGTATTGATTACGCGTGCAACGCAGGAGATAGCGTGGTGTCTGTTTTCGAGGGTTCGGTGTACAAAGTTGAATACAACCTTTTGGACGGAAACGTAGTTACCGTTGATCACGGCAACGGATTGATGACTAAATACGGCGCACTCGATACCGTAACTGTCAAAGAGGGCGACGTCTTGAAAAAGGGGGACGAGATAGGTAAAGCAGGCAATAGCGCTATGGGCGAGGTAAATATGGGAACGCATTTGCATTTTGAAACCTTGCTTGACGGAGTTAGCGTCAACCCAATACAGTATAGTTCTTCTAATAAGTAAAAAATAACTGCACCGGCATAACGAAACGGTGCAGTTTTTACGTATAAATTAAATTAAAAATAAAATTTAAACAAATTTATTAAAAAATCACTAAATAAGAGGTTTTTTATGTCAAAGTTTGATAATATTGCACTATATTTTGGATTTTAAAAACGACTGTACTTTTTTGAGTATAGAGTGTTTTTTCTTGACTTTAATAATTTTATAGTTTATAATAAAATGGCTATCGTATTTTATAATAAATAATTATAGGAAAACGATGAACGGTTTTTGAAAAGGTGAAATTTTTTTGCAGTCTATTGATAAAAACCACAGTGATTCATTAATTTAGGAGGTTTAGTATGAAACATTACGAAAAACCTACGTTGACGAGAGTCGGCGTAATGCAGAAAGAAAACGTAGCAAGTATTTGGGACGTTTTCACCGGAGTTTTGCCTAACGTTATTAGCAACATTGGCAACGGCGACAATATTACGAGTTATCCTTGGAACTCAGGACAAGAAATTTAATTAAGGGAAGGGAAATTATGAAGAGATTTGCTAAAGTAATTTTGACTTTATTGGCTCTCACCCTCGTATTTAGCGTAGTTTGTGTTGGAGCGGTTGCGTCCTCTGTGGACGAAGTTACCACCCTCGCACAACTCTACATAGGCGATTACGAGACCGAGACTCATTCCGGTCAGGCTCACATCATTTTCGGTACCGTTACTAATACCGAAGTTGAGTACGGTGTTATCGTTACTCAAAAGTCTGACGGTCAAACCTTTAAGTTTGAAGGAAAGCACATCGGTGCTAATGGAAAATTCGGTATTGCTATATACGAATTGCCCGACGGTGATTACGTAGCTAAAGCATATTCCGGTGCAGACGGTAGCCGTATCTACGGTATGGAAGTTCCTTTCACGAAAGGCGTATCTTCTTATAACGTTACCTACGTTTACGCAGACGACGTTACGGACGATTACGTAGATAGCGTGGCTCAAGGTGCTACCATTTCTGCTCCTGCTAATCCCGAAAGATCGGGTTATGCGTTCAACGCTTGGGTAGACGAGAACGGCGATAAGTTCCTATTTGACGAGACTTACGTATTCTCCGATATCACTTTGACTGCTACTTGGGCAAAGGTTAGTGCGCCCGTAGCAACTAAGTCTTCTACCTCTTCCACCTCTGGCGCTAAGATGGGCTTCGGTACTTTGAACCCCGTTGATTTGTCTGACGGTTCTACTTTGAGTGTAGAGATGGACGTTATTGAAGCAGTTATGCCTCAAGCTAACTACAACGCTTACATTGTTTTAAGACGTGACGCTGATTATATGACTTTCACTGCTCGTGAATATACCTTTGCTTATGCAAACTGGGCATATTTCTCTCCTTGGGCAGGTCATTACGTCGCTCAAAACAACCTTGAGTTGTCTTCCACGATAAATCTTGGTTCTAACTGGGATCCCACGCAATGGTTCATTTCTAACCATAGCGTTAAGTTCTCTTACACCGCACCTACTGGAAGAACTAGAGGTACTATTAAGGTTTACACTAAACATATCGACGCTCCCGACACTAGTTACGAGCTCGTATCCTCTATAACCAACCTTTCCACTCGTGACGTTCAAGATAGAACTGAAGTAGTTATGGGTATTGCTTTTGATGAAGGCGCTGCTGCTCGTTCTATCACCCACATGAACCTCACCGCGTACGTTGAAAAATTGGACGGTACTCGTGATTTCTCACCTAGCACCAAACTTTATTTGAGTGAAGGTAGTGACGCTACTCACGTAACCGTGGAAAACAACTATCAGTCTTCCATTATCTGTGACGATAGCGCAACTTATAACTATCGTTTCGATGACTCCGACGGAACTGGTTCTGTTGACCAAGGCGGTTCCTTTAACGGCTGGATGGGTAACGCAGAGGGCGTTGATCTTGCAGAAGGCGAGTCTTTGACTATGGAATTCACCATTGACTCCATCAAGTCCGGACTTTGGTACAACGTATGGAGTGGATTTAACGTTTACTCTTCCGCAGGTTTCGTTGCAACCAACCCCCAGAGCAATTCTCTTGCAAACTCCGTTGGTTTCTACGGTAACTTCGCGTTGAACGTAGGCGATTACAACGGAAGAACTGCTAACCTCGTAGGTAGTTTGACCTCTGGTTGCGCTATTACTCCTATATACGATCCGTACACCGATATGACGGCAACGTCTACGAGTGGTGCATATACCTTTAGATTGGTATATACCTCTCCTGCAACTGACGCAGCTGGTTCTTTGATTTTGTATAGAAAGGGTGCTAACGAAGCTGATTGGACTACGGTAACTGCAGTTACTAACATCACTGCAACTACCCTCCAAGACAACGTTCACCTCGTATGGCAACATCAATCCTCTCAGAACAACGGTTCGGGATACAACTTCAATATCTCTAACTTCAAGTTCTATTCATCTGGAGATGCGGTAGTTTCTCCCGTACTCGCAACGGGTGGCGACGCTATATTGACCTATCGTACCGCTCCTGATGCTGAAGTTACTCAGATTGGTTTTGAAGAGAGCGAATTGTCCGTTGAGGTTAACTACAGTGGACAGCTCAACGCAACCGTATTCCCTGAAAACGCTAAAGAGGTTGACCTCACTTGGTCTTCTGAAGACGAAAGTATTGCAACGGTTGACCAGAGTGGTAGAGTTACCGGTGTATACGCAGGTGAAACCGTTATTACTGTAACGAATTCTAACGGCGTATCTGCAAGCATCGTTGTAACTATTACTCCTTACTACGATATGTCTTTCAATATGGAAGAACTCGTTCTCTTCACTAACGGAAGATTCAAAGCAAGAGGCGTACCTCTTACCCAGCTTCCTTTAGACGGAACGGAGGTTACTATCGCATCTTCCAATCCTAGCGTAGCAGAAGTTTATTGGTTGAACGACGGAGACGTTCGTTACGTAGTAGCGTCTGCAGTATCCGCTGGTGAAGCAACTATTACCGCAACCGCAATTGACGGTGCAACCGCAAGCTATAACGTTATAGTTTATAATAACCCCACCCTTACCTTGACTTACGAAACCTTGAACATTGGTATCGGTGAACAACGTACTATAGATTACACCTTGTCCGAAGAAATACCTAACTACAACGGTATTATATACGAATCTGCAGATCCCAGCGTTGCAACTATCGAGTTCTCACAAATTGGTCAGTTCAACGGCATTATCACGGGTATTAGCGAAGGTACTACTACTATTTCTTGTACCTCGGACGACGGAACTACGGCTACTTGTACCGTAAACGTTAGCGCAGAATACAACTCCGTAGTCGTTGAAGACGACACCGTAGTTGGTTTGACTGCTTATGGTAAACAACAGTCCGTAATAGAAATTCCTATGACTTACAACGGAATAACCGTAACCAAGATTGGTCAAAAGGCTTTCGTTGGAAGTAACGTTCAAGAAGTTATCATCAATAACACCTTGACCAAGATCAAGGACGAAGCGTTCAGAGGAGTTGAGACTCTCGACACCATTACCTTCAAGGGCACGAGCACGCTTGCTGAAATCGGCGACTCCGCGTTCCGTGATTGTACCTCTTTGACCGATATTACTTTACCTGCAAGCGTACAAAGCATCGGTGACTTGTGCTTCTATGGTGCAAACCAGACCACGTACAACGATATCCACGCTCATACCTTGGTTGGCAAGAAGAACTTCTACGCTCCTAAATACACCTTCGAGTTCTTGGGTGAGGACGTAATGCCTATCGGTGGTTACATCGAGCCTTCTATGGGTTACTGGACCGTAACTTTGGAAGATTACGTACGTAACTACTTGGCATCTAACACCAACTTGATTATCGGTATCGGACAGAGCCGTTACGGTACTGGTTGGGACGAGTACCTTGCATTGTTTGAAGAACTTGAAAAACAGGGAGGTATGATGCTTAAAGGCGGCGGTAACGAGAGTATGACTGGTTATGATGGAACCTTTGAGTCCTTGCCTTTAGAGTCACAGCATCTCTACACCTACTTCATGTCACAGTACGCATCTTTTGCAGGTGCACACATAGTTGACGAGCCCGGTTCTTCTTCTTGGGTTCCCGGTATCTTGGAATACTCCAAGTACTCCCCTGATGCAGGTGCTATCGACTACAGAATGGATAACGCTCACTTTGCTTGGACCGATCGTTATGCAAGAAGACTTTACTACGTAAACCTCTTGCCTATCAATACTCCTATTAGAGCAGCAGTATTCGGAGCAGATAACTACGCTTACTCTCCCAACATTGAGGAATTGTGGCCTACTTACGAAGCATTGTACGCAGACGTAGATTACTACTACTCTTCCTACATTGAGCACGTAAAACCCGAGGTGTTCTCCTACGACTTCTACCCCTTGTGGGCAAACGGTCAAGGTAACTCTGCTCACCTTAATTATCCTACCTTGAACGGACGTCATTTCGAGCAGTTGTACAAGGCATTCTACTACACGACCTACTATTCACAGTTGATGAACGGTCACGCTATTCCTTTCTGGAACTTCGTTCAAGTAACGAGCTGGGGTAACGAGTACTCCGGTTCTCGTGCTGCAACCTTCAACGAACTCTTGTGGCAGATCAACACTGCTATGGCATTCGGTTCTAAGGGTTATCAGTACTATATCTTTAACGATTACGGCGATATCACCGGTGCTGGTGCATCATCAGGTTACGGTAACCTTCCTTTCAATGTAGACGGTACTCCGGGTGAAGCTTATGACGACGTAACGGAAGCAAATAGACAGACTCAGGCTATGGCTAAATGGTTGTTGAACGCAAACGTTTCACACCTTACTCAGTATGGTGATAACCCCAACGGTGAGACCATTCACTCCAACATGTTTATTGATAGAAATACCAGTATCGGTTGGAACTTGTCTTCGACAAGCGGTGTTGATCACTTAGTAAGTTACATGACTTATTACGCAAACAACAACGATTACGAGGCAGACGAGGCAGGAGATGAGAGACAGTTGTACTTCGTTTTGAACAACGACAACCAGACCTCTAACAACGGTAACGTTACCTTGAACTTTAACAAATCAGTTTCTGGTAGCTACATCGTAAACGGCACGGAATACACCTTCTCTGGTACTTCCTTGACCGTAAATACGGTAGCAGGTCAAGGCTTTGCAGTTCTTTTGAACAAATAAGAAAAACAAAAAAAGGCGAACGCATAATGAGTGATGTTCTTAGCGGAGAATATAAAAGTACTGCTAAGTGCGAGCATCGCATTTGACTAGTCAAATATTTATGGGCTAAGCCCAAACCCATATAACAAGCAGAAAGAGCAAACACGCAAGAAGAAAATCTTGTATGTTTGCTCTTTTTCTGTTCGTTTTAGTTTAGAGTTATGAGGGTCGCTTTCGCTCACCGTTATGAGCTTGCACGGCAAGCGTTATGATATGATTGCCCATCTAACCTATAACTTGGCGAAGCTAATCATAACGA
>JAFQWW010000064.1 GCA_017407285.1 Clostridia bacterium | reverse complement strand
GCAACCAAGGTCATGAAGGGCATGCTTGAGGGTTGTAAAAATTTGGTTTACACCGAGAATTCGGTTAAAATATTATCGGCGTTGAGCGAGGATAGCGAAAAACAAATCCAAGCTTTAGCCAAAGAGCTTTTATTATAGGAGGACTATATGAAATACGTATGTGACGTTTGTGGTTGGGAATACGACGAGGACGAAGCAGGAGTTAAGTTCGAAGATTTGGGCGAAGATTTCACGTGTGAAATTTGTGGAGTAGGAAAAGATCAGTTTTCAATAGCTGAATAAAAGGAGGATATAAAAATGAAAGAAAATTATATGATTTGTAATTGTAAACAGGTTAGTTATCACGATATCGCTACCGCGTTGGATAACATGAAGAAATTCGACGACGTTTTGAAAGCTTTTGAAGAGGTTCAAAAAGTAACCCACTGTTCTACGGGTTGCGGTGGATGCCACCAAAAGGTATTGGATACTATTTCCGAAATCATGATGGGATAAAGAAACGAGAGGTTTTACCTCTCGTTTTTAGTATTCAAAAGGGGATAGATAGATAATTATAAAAAAGGAATAAAATTCCTTGCATTTTTTAGAAAAATAGTATAAAATATCATACGCATGGAGGGGTATCGAAGTGGTCATAACGGGGCTGACTCGAAATCAGTTTGCGTGAATAGCGCACATGGGTTCGAATCCCATCCCCTCCGCCATTCACAAGGCTCGTAATTGAGCAAAAAAGAAAAGCACTCGAAAGAGTGCTTTTTCTATTTTTGCTTTAAGACTTCGCCTTGCTCAGGCTACGGGGAATGGGACAGTTCGAAAGTGTGGTTCGACTTCGTCTCACAGCACTACGCTCCCCGAATCCCATCCCCTCCGCCAAAAATCGACAAGTTTTGATAAGACTTGTCGATTTTACTTTTTCACTATTACTTCTTCACTTTTCACTAAATCCATTATCGATTTTTGGCAAGTAAAAAGTAATAGTGAATAGTGAAAAGGTTGATTGTAATTGAATTTAATGGGAATGGGACAATTCGATATAATCGCTATAAAAAGGGATTGAAATTTTTGGGTGGATAAGTTATAATTATTTTAAGTTGATTTATCTAGGAGTTGTTATGATACAAGATATATTGCCACACGTATACGACGTTACTTACAAAAGGGCGGAAATTAAGCCTTGCGATACCGTGCTTGTGTATAGAGAAGGGAAGTTACTATGCCACGTTGAAGAGGGACTTATTCGTTATCCCACGGCAAAAGAACTTGAGTGTGTATGTGCGCGTGTGTACGAACTTGCAAAATTTATGTTCGTTATTGACGGTGCGAACTTTTTTGAGATACAGAAGGAGGAAATTAAGCCTTTTTCGGGTTACGAATACGTTGCAAAGAGAGATTTTAGAGAACTTGGTCCGGATTATTTGGTGTTTGCGGGAGTTACGGGCTTTCACGTTCACGATTGGTACACGGACACGAGTTTTTGTGGTCGGTGTGGCGCAAATATGAAGGGCTCGACAGTGGAGCGTGCCATGGTTTGTCCTAGTTGTGGGAAAATTTATTATCCACAAATTTGTCCGAGTGTGATAGTCGGCGTTATTGACCAAGATAAATTGCTCTTGACTAAGTACTCGTTAGCTCACAGTAAACATAGAAATTACGCACTTATTGCAGGCTACGTTGAGGTGGGGGAGAGTTTTGAGGACACCGTTAAGCGCGAGGTTATGGAAGAGGTTGGGCTAAAGGTCAAAAATATTCGCTATTACAAAAGTCAACCGTGGCCTTTTTCCAATACCTTACTTGCAGGATATTTTTGTGATCTAGACGGAGATCGTGAGGTTAAGGTGGATGAGAGCGAATTATCCACTGCCGTTTGGCTTACTCGTGACGAGATACCGGATACTAGCAATATAAGTTTGACTGGCACGATGATGATGGCGTTCAAGAGAGGGGATAAGGTATAAGTTATTTTGTCGAAAACGCAAAAAAGGTAGACTTTTAGACAAAAAACGGGTATTGAAAAAAGTACTAGGGTATGTTATAATTAAATGGTTAATTTATGCTTAGAGGTTAGCTATGGCAAAACGCGTTAAAAAGAGAATATTGGAGATTGATCCCTATCTTGCACCGTTTGAAAAAGATTTGGATTTGAGATTGAAACTTTTCCAAGACAAAAAAAGAGAACTTTTGGGAAGACGAAAATTATCAAATTTTGCAAACGGACACAAGTATTTCGGATTTCATCGCACCGCAAACGGTTGGGTGTATCGTGAGTGGGCGCCTTCTGCCGATGAACTTTATCTCACGGGAGATTTTAACGGTTGGAATACTCGTTCTCACAAATTAGATAGACTAGACAACGGTGTTTTCGAGATAAAACTCCAAGGAAAATCTGCCCTTAAAGCTGGACAAAAAGTACAGACCATAGTTATTCACGACAATAAAGAGTTGAGAAGAATTCCATTATACGCAACTCGCGTCGTTCAAGATCCGAATACCTATTTGTGGTGTGCCGAGATCGAGGATAACAAACCGTTTTTGTGGAGCGATAGTGATTTTACCCCTCCCGAAACCCTTTTTATATACGAGTGTCACGTGGGTATGGCGCAAGAGCGTGGCGAGGTAGGTAGTTATAAAGAGTTTACTCAAAACGTCTTGCCAAGAATAAAGGAAAACGGATACAACACTATTCAAATAATGGCTATAATGGAGCACCCGTACTACGGCTCTTTTGGATATCAAGTATCCAATTTCTTCGCACCGTCCTCTCGTTACGGTGTGAGTGAGGATTTGAAAGATTTGATAAATACTGCGCACGGAATGGGTATAGCAGTCTTACTCGACGTCGTTCACTCTCACGCCGTGAACAACACAAACGAGGGTATAAACGAGTTTGACGGTACGGTCTATCAATTTTTCCACGAGGGAGAGAAAGGTAATCATTCAGCCTGGGGAACTAAACTATTCAATTACGGCAAAAACGAGGTTTTACACTTTTTACTCTCTAACCTTAAATATTGGATGGAGGAGTTCCATTTCGACGGATTTAGATTTGACGGTGTAACATCTATGCTCTATCACGATCACGGATTGGGTAGCGCGTTTACTAATTACGATATGTATTTTTCTATGAATACGGACACCGAGGCAGTGGTCTATCTCCAACTTGCCAACGAACTTATTCATCAGATTAATGAAAAAGCTATCACTATTGCCGAAGATATGTCGGGTATGCCGGGTATGTGTTTGAGCCTTTCTGATGGCGGTATAGGTTTTGATTATCGTCTTTCCATGGGCGTGCCTGATTTGTGGATAAAGATGATAAAAGAGTATCGTGACGACGATTGGGACGTGATGAAACTTTACTACGAATTGACCTCCCGTAGACCACAGGAGAAGAATATCGGGTATAGCGAGTCCCACGATCAAGCCTTGGTTGGGGATAAGACCTTGATCTTTAGATTGTGTGATGCCGAGATGTATTCGGGAATGAGTAAACTCTATCCGACGAGTATCACGATAGATAGAGGTATGGCGCTCATAAAGCTTATTAAGTTAGTTACCGCATCTCTTGCAGGGGAAGGTTACTTGAATTTTATGGGTAACGAGTTTGGTCATCCCGAATGGATAGATTTCCCAAGAGAGGGAAACGGATGGAGTTATCACTATTGTCGTAGACAATGGAGTTTGGTGGATAATCCCGACCTTAGATATAGGGATTTGAACGAGTTTGACCGCGCGATGATAGATTTACTCAAGCGCGAGAGTGTACTAAAAGAAACTCCTATAAATAGGTGGATGCACCAAGACGATAAAATGCTCGTCTTTAGCAAAGGCGAACTCGTATTCGTATTTAATTTCCACCCCACGAAGTCATTCGACGGTTATTTTATACCGGTAGGAGAAAAGGGCAGATACGAAGTGGCGTTAAGTAGTGACGACAAGTCCTTTGGTGGACAAGGTCGTGTGGATAATAGTCAAATTTACGACACCGTAACGACACCTGCAAATTGGGTGGGATTTCAATTATACGTACCTAGTAGAACGGCAATCGTGTTGAAAAGAATAGATTCAAAAAGCGCTCGATAATTCGGGCGCTTTTCTATATTGATTGACAAGCAATAATTAACTTTAAGAAAAGATCCCAATGCATTTATCCATTCCTAATTTTTTAGAAAATATTGACTTTTGTTTTTTGGTATTGTACAATTATCGTACGTCTATTATACGTTAATTTTTTTAGCGTATAAATATTTATATCGAGGAGTACAAAAATGAGTTTTACTAGTTTTCAAGATTCGAAGATTTTAGAGACGAATCAAAAATGGTTTAAAGTTTACACCATGTTACCCCAAATCCTTGCTATAGTAGATGCAGCGATTTACTTTATTTTAGGTATTGTATTTATGATAACTTGGGGAAAATATGGTCTTATTTGGATAGGATTCGCAACTTGGGCAGTAGGAGGACTCTTGTCTCTTTTGACGTACGCCGTTGCTAAATTACTTCTATCGTATAGAATATTAAAAATTTACTATTTGAAGAAGATATCAGAGGCAGGAACGGTAGTAGGTCAAAATTCTACTGTAAATAGAAGTGTGCAAAACGGTGGTTATAGAGATAATTTTGGGGACGATTTACCTAATGTCTAAGAGGTCTATATGAGCGGAAAGTATAGCATTGTTTATTCCTTAGAGAAAAACTTATATAAACCAAATTCTCCAGTGGTAATAAAGGCAGGCGCACTCGTTTTGAATACGGAAAACGGGCGATTGCACGTGCAAGTAAGATTCCAAAACGTTAGCGACAAGAAAATCGTTATGCTTAAAGCAAAGTTTAAGTTGTTTGACGCAATAGCCAGAGAGCGTGAAGAGGTGGAATATCAATACCTTGACTTGACGGCAAATTATAACGACGATTTTTGTGGTAAAATTCCCGTTGCTGTAAACGATTCTTTTGCACGTAAATTTAGTGCGGACGTTCTTGAGGTTTGCTTTGAGGACGGATCTGTTTGGAATGGTGACGACGAGGTATGGTCGCCAATTTTAAAGCCTGAATTATTGCAAAATGCGTTGTCTGAAGAGGCGATTAGTGAATTTATATATTCCTACTGCACGAGTGCCGTTTACGTGCCTTATAAGCATGAAGATTTGTGGATTTGCTCTTGTGGTGCTATAAATCACGAAAGAGAAGAAAGTTGTGCTAATTGTAGTGCTAGATATGACAAAATTGCGACTGCAGATAACGATAGGCTCGTCAAGGAGTATAGGTTTAGACAAGCGCAAAGTTTGTTGTCTGCTAGAGGCGATGAAAGCTTTAAAAGAGGTATACGTATTTTAAAAGAGTTAGACGGCTTTAATAATGCGGATACGTTATGGAAAGACTACGTTTATCACAAGGCTTTAGCACACATAAATATTGGCAATTCTGATAATATCCTTGAGGGTATCGATTTACTGAGAGAAATTGAAAGTTATAAGGATTCTCTTGAGTTAATTAAAAAAGCAGAAAAGGATTATGAGGCAATAAAAAAGGTTGAAGAGGAAGAAAAAGAGCGAAAATTAGCAATTGAGCGCAAAAAACGCAAAAGAGCGAAATTTTTGATCTTAATGGCAACTATTGCTTTTGTTGCGATAATTGCAGTCGTTCTCGCAGTACATTTTTTTAACGAACAAGATAGAATCAATAGAGCTACGTGTAAATTGGAGTTGAATGAAACCAAGGAGTATTACGTAGTAACAGGGGTGGAGGAAAATAATTTCACCGAAATCGTTCTTCCTAAAGTCTATAATGGCAAAATCATAAAAGAAATAGCAAACAACGCGTTTGCTAGTAGTAATATTACGAGTATCACTATTCCTACAACGGTAGAAAAAATAGGTGCGTCGGCTTTCGAGAATTGTGATAATCTAGTAGACGTAATTTTCCAATACAGTAGTACGTTACAACATATAGGTGATAGAGCCTTTTATAATTGTCACGAGTTGAGCAGAATTGATTTGGGTAACACCAAGTTGGTAGGTATCTCCAAAAAAGCTTTTTATAATACGGATTTAGTAAAAATCAAAATACCTGATACCGTGAAATATATTGATGATTCTGCGTTTGAGCTTTGCAGTAAACTTGACACCGTTGAGTTTTCAAGTTCCTTGGTATCAATAGGGAAAAAAGCTTTTGAAGATTGTAATAAACTAATCAACGTATCAATATCTAGTCCTACGCTAGACGAGATAGGGTATAGAGCCTTTTTTAACTGCATATCAGTAAAAACTTTGAATTTAGTGAGCGTAAAGAAAATCGGAGCGAATGCGTTTTCTTATTGCAGAATTGAAAAATTATCTTTACCTGAGGGCGTGGAAACTATTGGAGACAAAGCATTTTTCTATAATAACGTAGAGAGTTTGGAAATACCAAGTAGTTTGCAAGAGATAGGAAATAGTGCTTTTGAGTATTGCAACTTATCGGAGATCACTTTTAAGGAAAATAGCAGTTTAACCAACATAGGTTCGTATGCTTTTGATTCGTGCGAGGAATTAAAAACCGTGCATTTACCGATAAGTTTGGAAAAAATTGGCTACGAAGCATTTAATTCTTGTGACAATTTAGAATACGTGTATTTCGAGGGTACAAGTCAAGATTGGAGTGGTATTGACGCAGATATAAATACGCAATTAGACGACGCAACGATTCTATACGGATACGATGGGAAAATTCACACCTATAGTTTTGTATCTAACGGTGGAGGAGAGATAGACGATATCGTGTCTGATTCCGTGATAAATTTACCTACCCCGACGAAGAGAGGATACGTATTGTTGGGTTGGTGCACCAATCCTGATCTTTCTGGAGAGGTGGTATCTGATTTGTACTACGACTCCGCTAACGTAACGTTGTATGCAAAATGGGTTTTAGAAGCCGAACATAACGACGGTTCTTCTATGCAAAAAGCTATTACGGTTGGTTGTGGTAAGGTGAGCGTTAATATTAGTAATGCCGGATCAGTCGTGTACTACAAGTTCGTGCCCAACGTGTCTAGAGAGTACATTATATCGTCGTCTGGAGATTACGATACCTACGGATACGTTTATTATTCGTCAGGAGTACAAAAGACTTCTAACAACAATGGCGGAGACGGAAGTAATTTCTCAATGAGTACTTATTTAGAGAGAGGAGAAACCTACTATATCGCTGTTGGAATGTATAGTAGTTTGCATATTGGAACTTTTAAGTTAGTAATATCATACTGAGTTAATCAGTTTTTCACCTTTTAAAAAAACCGACGTCTCCGTCGGTTTTTTCTTTTTTGGAGGTCGTGCGGTGGAGGGGATAAGAGGACGGTTTTTGAAGTTATATATTTTTTCTTGTTCTATTTTTCACTTTACTTTTAGTCGTGCTATAAGGTATAATATTATTATAATAGGTGAATTATATGGCTGAATGGGAAAAACTCTTAAATAGTGAACAATTAAAGGCGGTTAAGGACACCGAAGGCGCGGTGTTGGTATTAGCAGGAGCGGGTAGTGGAAAGACTCGCGTTCTGACCTATCGTATCGCTTATCTTATGGGCGAGAAAGGGGTTGCGCCGGAGAATATCTTGGCTCTTACTTTTACCAATAAAGCGGCGGCGGAGATGAGCAAGCGTGTTTTAGATCTCGTTGGAAAAACGGGGGCTTTGACTTGCACTTTTCACTCTTTTTGTGCGCGTATTTTGCGCTCTGAAGCAGAGTATTTGGGATATAGTAAAAATTTCTCTATCTACGACACCACGGACTGCGAGAGATTGATAAAACGTATTTTGGTTGAAAAACATATCCAAGATAAAGAGGCTAAGACGAGAGCGTTAAATCTCATATCTAAAGCCAAGAGCGAATGTTTAACACCCGACGAGATGGAGATAGAGTACTCCTATATTCGAGATATTGATTTGTACGCTAAGGTGTACGTAAGGTATCAAGAACTCTTGAAAGAAGCCAACGCTATGGACTTTGACGACTTGTTGTCTAACGTCTATATTTTATTTACCAACAACCCTGGCGTTTTACAAAAATATCAGTTTAGATTTAGATATATTCTAGTGGACGAGTTTCAAGATACGAACCGTTTGCAGTTCCAGATAACCTATCTATTAGGTCACCTTCACGGCAACGTTTTTTGCGTAGGCGACGACGATCAGAGTATATACAGTTGGCGTGGCGCGGACGTAACCAATATGACGGGATTCAAAAAATATTATCCCAACGCTAAACTCTACAAGCTTGAGCAAAACTATCGTTCCACTCCGGAGATTTTGAATATTGCTAACAAAATAATCGCATCTAACACGGAGCGCATCGGAAAAGAGCTTTGGACGGAAAATTCGAGCGGTACGAAGGTTGAGTTTAAGTCCGCATATAACGATCGTCAGGAGGCTGAATACGTCGTAGAAACGATGATTAACCTCATTCGATTCAACGGTTATAGAGCATCGGATTTTGCTATACTGACTCGTATAAACGCCATAACGCGTTTATTTGAGGAAAGGTTGAATATGTACAATCTTCCTTACAAAGTATTCGGTGGATTTAAGTTTTACGATAGAGCGGAGATTAAGGACCTTTTGGCGTATATGCGCTTGGCTATAAATCCTCGCGACACCGAGTCCATGCTTAGAGTCATAAACGTACCTGCACGTGGAATTGGTGCAACGAGCGTGGAGAGAATGCTCGATCTTGCACGTGAGAGGGGGGAGAGTTTACTCGATATCGTTTTGGATATCAACGAAAGAGTAGAATTACCTTCAGCGCTTAGAAATAAGGTTAACGGCTTCCGTGAGTTATTATTTGATTTAACTCAAAAAGGTCAAGTAATGGCTGCGGACGAGTTTGCAACCTACGTCGTGGAAAAGGTTGGATTCAATACCTATTACGACAAAACCATAGAGGAAGAAAACGCAAAATTACAAAATATCGAAGAGTTTATATCGGGTGCGCACGAGTTCGTAAAAGATAACGGTGG
>JAFQWW010000063.1 GCA_017407285.1 Clostridia bacterium | reverse complement strand
GGTACGCAAGCGCCCTTCAGCAATATCACGCTTGACTGGGTAGTTCCTCGCGACCTTGCTGAACTTGACTGTATCGTTGGTGGCAAGCCTATGAACTTCAAGTACAAGGATTGCCAAAAGGAAATGGATATGGTAAACAAAGCCTTTATCCAGATTATGATCGAAGGTGACGCAAACGGCAGAGGATTCCAGTATCCTATTCCTACCTATTCCATTACTCGTGATTTCGATTGGTCCGAAACCGAGAACAATAAACTTCTCTTTGAGATGACGGCTAAATACGGTACTCCTTATTTCTCCAACTATATCAACAGTGATATGGAGCCTAGTGACGTAAGAAGTATGTGTTGTAGACTTCGTTTGGATCTCCGTGAACTTCGTAAAAAGTCTGGTGGTTTCTTCGGTTCTGGTGAATCTACCGGTTCGGTTGGCGTAGTTACCATCAATATTCCTAGACTTGCTTACACTTCTGCAACCGAGGAAGAGTTTTACTCAAAACTTGACAAGATGATGGATTTGTCCGCTCGTTCCTTGAAGATCAAGAGAAACGTTATTACCAAACTCTTGAACGAAGGTCTTTATCCTTACACCAAGAGATACTTGGGCACTTTCAACAACCACTTCTCCACTATCGGTCTTATCGGTATGAACGAAGCATGCTTGAACGCAAAATGGGTTGGTTGTGATTTGACTAACGAGAAAGCTCAACAGTTCACAAAAGACGTATTGAATCACATGAGAGAAAAACTCTCCGATTATCAAGAGAAATACGGCGACTTGTACAACTTGGAGGCTACTCCTGCAGAGTCCACGACCTATCGTCTTGCAAAACACGACAGAAAGAGATATCCTGAGATTATCACGGCATCTAAGGACGACAACGTTCCTTACTACACCAACTCTTCTCACTTGCCCGTAGGCTACACCGCAGATATCTTCCAAGCTTTGGACGTTCAAGACGAATTGCAGACTCTCTATACCTCGGGTACCGTATTCCACGCATTCTTGGGCGAGAAACTCCCCGATTGGCAGTCCACTGCAAAACTCGTTAAGACTATTGCAGAAAACTACAAGCTTCCTTACTACACCATTTCTCCGACCTATTCTATTTGTCGCGAGCACGGATATTTGGTAGGCGAGCACTATAAGTGTCCTCACTGTGGCGCAGATAGCGAAGTATATAGCCGTATCACCGGTTACTATCGTCCCGTACAAAACTGGAACGACGGTAAGAGCCAAGAATTCAAAGAGCGTAAACTCTACGATATTGCAAACTCCAAACTCACTCATAAAGGGGTACTCGTTCAAGATGCAACGGGTTGTGGATGCGCAGACGAGAAAAATTCTCTTTCGGACGGTATGTACTTGTTTACGACCAAAACTTGTCCTAACTGCAGAGTAGCAAAGGACGTTTTGGATAAAGCAAACGCAAACTACGCAGTAGTAGATGCAGAAGAAAATGCAGATCTTACCAATTCTTTGGGCATTAACGCTGCTCCGACTCTCGTAGTCGTAAAAGACGGTAAAGCAGAGGGCTTCGGTAACGTATCCGAGATAAGAAGATTTCTTGCAAACAAATAATTGAGGAAGATAGCACCGTAAAAGTTGAACTTTTACGGTGCTTTTTTTAAAGCGTCAAAAAAATAATGTTTTGGTGTTTGGATAAATCAAAATATTTAAGGCGATTAAGTCAGATAAAGAATATAATTAAAAGAAAAAAAGAGGAATCTTATGAAAATTATTTTTGCAGCTGATATATCGTTTGGCTTTTTAGATAACCAAACCACTATCGATCCTCGTCAAGCCATGGCGGAGATAAGAGAGGAGTTTTCAAAGTACGATTTCAGTATGGTAAATATGGAGAACGTATTTGGAAACAAAGAGGACGGTGAAGCTATTATAAAGAGCGGACCAAACCTCATATCGGAGGATAGCTTCGTTCAATTCTTAGATGAAATGAATCCCTCCGTCATAGGACTTGCTAATAATCATACCTTTGACTACGGCAAAAATATTATGTTCCACACCATAGATTTGTTGAAGAGGAAGGGATATACGGTAATTGGTGCAGGGGAGAACCTTGATCACGCGTACGAGCCTGCCATTTTGGAAAAAGAGGGCGTGAAGGTCGGGATAATTGCCGTTTGCGAAAATGAATTTGGTGGCGCAAAGGTTGATGCTCCGGGCACGGCAGGATACGATCTAACGAGGGTAACTAAGGGGATTTTCTCACTAAAAGCGCAAGGAATACTCCCCGTCGTTTATTTTCACGGTGGAAACGAGTCCAATCCAATTCCTTCTCCCGGAAAGGTTGAATTGTATCGTCATTTCATAGATTTAGGAGCAGAGGCGGTAATTGCTATGCACACTCATTGTCCTCAAGGTTACGAGATATACGAGGGTAAACCTATCGTGTATAGTATGGGAAACTTTTTCTTCCCTATTGAAAAACCTTGGACCAAGAGTTGGAGTTACGGATATACGAGCGTGTTAGATATAGACGAAGACGGTGTAAAACTGGAAGTTCACCCCTATAAGTTTGATATGAAGGGAATAACTATCTTGAAAGGGGAAGAAAAGGCTTTCTTTGAGAGATATTTGTCCGTTATCAGTGAACCGATAAAGAATGAAAAGGAACTTCGTGATTTGTTTGACGCTTGGTGCACGACTCAAGGATACTTTGGGCTTTTAGATGATTGCAACAAGGAAATGTTTAGTGACGGCAAGAGCGAAGAGATAAGACACGTAAAAAACGTATTCGGTTGCGAAGCGCATAACGAATTGGTAAAAAACACCACTCTAATGATATACGAAAATAGAATAGAGAGTTCTAAAGGGTTGGTAGATAGAATAAAAAAATTACAAGAACTAGAGTTTTAAGAAGCGCCTTCGGGCGCTTTTTCATTTTTGCAGTTTTGTAAAGAGGATAAAATTTTTCTATTATATATATAAATATTTGACTTTTTTTATATAAAAGACTACAATTATTCGGATAAAGTAGGAGGTAATATTATGGAACTTTTAGTTATTACTCTTAAAGACAACGAAGAATTTCTTCGTACGCTTTCCGGACTCAAAGATCACGGTATGAACGGTGTCGTTTTGCCTTGTACTTCTTTGCGCCACGCACTTTTAAATAACAACGTAGACGCTGCTCCCGCATTCGGTGGATTATCCAAGGTTGTTGATCATCATTTTGATGCATCACATACCGTATTTATGTTGATAAATAAGGAGAGACTTGAAGAAGCAAAAGCAGTCGTACATTCTATCGCTAAAAACCTTGAAGGAAAAGGGGTTATGTTCTCCATGCCCGTAACCTTCTTTGAAGGACTAAAGAACAAGGAGTAAAAAATGTATCCTATTATATATATTGCGATCGCTTTAGTGGCAGGTCTTGCGCTATCGCGTGTCGTAAAACTCGTTCATCTCCCAAACGTTACGGGATACTTGGTTGCAGGACTTTTAGTAGGCCCTATTTTGGGATTTATTTTGGGCGAAAAACACGGACTCGTGACTGAATCAGAACTCCACGGATTGAAAATATTGACCAACCTTGCGCTTGGTTTTATAGCCTTTTCTATCGGTGGCGAATTCAAACTATCTGCAGTTAAAAAGATAGGCGGAAAGGTAGTAACCATTACCTTCGTTCAAGCGCTTGCCGCTATGTTGTTCGTTTTGGCAGGACTCTTTATTGCTCAATCACTTGGCGCTGATATTCCGACTCCTGCTATATTCTTGCTCGCAGCAATTGCTACCGCTACTGCGCCTGCAGCGACCTTGATGGTAGTTAAACAGTACAAAGCAAAAGGACCGGTTACGGACGCGCTTTTGCCTGTAGTTGCATTTGACGATGCTATCGGTTTGATGTTGTTTTCTATATGCTTTGCTGTAGCTCAAGCGTTAGACGGTGGCGTGTTGACTGTGGAAACGGCGCTTTTAGAACCCTTAAGAGAGATATTCTTATCCGTTTTAGTTGGTGCAATTTTGGGCGTTATCTTGAGCTTGATGATGAAATTTTTCAAGTCGCGCGCAAATAGACTTTGTTTGATGTTGACCGCAGTTTTGCTTGGCGTAGGCTTGTCCGACGTTTTGCATCTATCCTCCTTGTTGACTTGTATGATGGTAGGTGCTTTGTTTGCAAATATGAGAGGGGATTCCGTGCAAATTTTGGACGGAGCAGAGAGATGGACACCCCCTCTATTTATGCTATTCTTCGTTTTGTCCGGTGTAGAACTAGATTTGACCGTTATACCCACCGTGGGCGTTATAGGTGTAGTTTATCTCATTTGCAGATCTTTGGGAAAATATTTCGGCGCAAGATGGGGCGGTACTATCACGAAAGCGGATAAAAACGTTAAAAAATATTTGGGTATAACCCTTTTACCTCAAGCCGGTGTTGCTATCGGTATGGCTCAACTCGTAGTTTCCAACGTTTGGCACACACCGGGTATATCGAGTATCGTGTTGACCGTCGTGTTGACTGCTACTTTCGTATACGAGCTCGTTGGTCCCGTGCTTACAAAAATTGCTTTGCAGAGAGCGGGAGAGGTACAAAAAGAAAACGGCGGATTGTTGTCCAAATTCCGCAAAAAAGATCCCCCTACTCCTACTCCGCAGGTTTAATTTGATTAATTTTTAAGAGGATAATACATTGATTAGAGAAGATTTAAGAAACGTTGCTATTATTGCTCACGTTGACCACGGTAAGACTACCTTGGTAGACGGTATGCTCAAGCAAGCGGGTACTTTCCGTGAAAATCAACAGGTCGAAAATAGGGTTATGGACTCTAACGACTTGGAAAGAGAAAGAGGTATTACCATACTTGCAAAGAATACGGCAATATACTACAAAAACACTAAAATAAACATTATCGACACTCCGGGACACGCAGATTTCGGTGGCGAGGTTGAGCGTGTATTGAAGATGGTTTCGGGCGTACTTTTATTAGTTGACGCAGCGGAAGGACCTATGCCTCAGACTAGATTCGTATTGCAAAAGGCGTTGGAATTAGGACATAAAATCATCATCGTCGTTAATAAAATCGATAGACCGGACGCTAGACTTAACGAGGTTTCGGAAGAGATTTTAGAACTTTTACTCGAACTTGATGCAACGGACGAACAACTTATGAGTCCTATCGTGTATTGTTCTGGTCGAGATGCTACCGCAACTATGGATTATAACGTAAAGGGGGAAAATCTTCTCCCCTTGTTTGATACCATCCTTTCCCACGTAGATCCTCCAGAAGGTGAGGAAGATGAGCCTTTGCAGTTATTGATATCTTCCGTAGACTACAACGAATACGTTGGTCGAATTGGTATTGGTAAGATAGAGCGTGGTAGGATAAAGGTAAACGAGGACGTGTCGGTATGTGATTATCACAACGAGGACGTTGGATATCGTGGTCGTATTGTTACCGTTATGCAGATAGACGGATTGAAACGTGTTCCCGTTCAAGAAGCAAAGGTCGGAGATATAGTTTGTATATCGGGATTGGAGAATATAAATATTGGTAACACTATTTGTAGTCCTAGTTTGGTTGAACCCGTACCTTTCGTTAAAATCAGTGAACCCACGATTGAGATGGAATTTGCCGTAAACGATTCTCCTTTTGCAGGACGCGAGGGAAAATTCGTAACGAGCAGACACTTAAGAGATAGACTTTTCAAAGAACTATTAAAAGACGTATCTTTGAAGGTTATTCCGACCGAGAGTTCCGAGGTATTTAAGGTATGTGGTCGTGGAGAAATGCATTTGTCCATATTGATAGAAACCATGCGCCGTGAAGGATACGAGTTTTCAGTAGGCACGCCCAAGGTTTTGTTCAAGACCATAAACGGCGTTTTGAACGAACCTATGGAAAGATTATTCGTAGACGTTCCCTCGGAGTCAATGGGCTCGGTTATGAGCGCTATGGGTGTTAGAAAGGGCGAATTAGTAACCATGAATTCTACTGACACCAGAGTAAAATTAGAGTTTATCGTACCTGCTCGCGGACTTTTTGGTTATAAAAACGAATTTTTGACCGAAACCAAGGGCGAAGGTATAATGAACTCTGTGTTTGAAGATTACGCGCCGTATAAAGGGGAGATCCCGACTAGAACGACGGGCTCTTTGATAGCTTTTGAAACGGGCGAGGCGGTAACGTACGGATTGTATAACGCACAAGAGCGTGGCGTTATGTTTATAGATCCGGGAACACCCGTGTACGAGGGTATGGTAGTTGGTTATACCCCGAAGAGTGAGGACATAGTCGTTAACGTTTGTAAGAAAAAGCACATAACCAATATGCGTGCTGCAGGTAGTGACGACGCTATGAGATTAAATAGTCCGAGAAAGTTTTCGCTAGAGGAAGCGATAGAGTTTATTGCAGAGGACGAAATGCTCGAAATCACTCCTAAAAACGTAAGAATTAGAAAGACTATTTTGGACGCAGGACTTAGAACAAAAGCCCTCGTTGCAAAACTTAAAAGCCAAAACAAATTATAAACATTACCCGAACGAGAGTTCGGGTTTTTTTATGCATAAAAAATAATACTCGTGTGAAACTAATTCTATGCAAACTAATTTGAAAGAGAAAATATTATCCTATCTTGGCAACGGGTTTGATATAGAAGCGCACGAGGTCATAAGCAAGGCGGGTTCGGTGTGGGTTATATACGTAGACGAAAACACGGACAAAGCCGTGATATCTGAAAGCGTGCTAAAGCCCTTGCTCAATCTAGAAAGGTTTGATTATGAAGAGGTTGAGAAACTAATTCACCCACCAGCAAAGGTCCAAAAAGTGGAAAACGCGGAGGACGGTTCGGCAGAGGTAGCGAAGGGTAACGCCATAATAGTCGCAGGGGATAACCTTTTGATGCTCACGATGAAGAAGGTGGCGATGCGTGCCGTTACCGAGCCTCCTACCTCAACCGTCGTAAAAGGACCGAGAGAGGGGTTTGTGGAAAACTTAAACACAAATTTATCCCTTCTTCGCAGACGTCTTGCGACGACCAAACTCAGATTTGAAAAGTTTGAGATAGGAAAGTACAGTAAGACGGCGGTGGTCGTGGCGTATATCGAGGGATTGACTCATCCGAAAATCGTTAAAAAGGTGAGGGAAAAGATAGAAAAAATCAACGTGGACGGTGTGTTTGATTCCTCGTATATTGGAAAATATTTGGAGCGAGCGGAGCAGTCGCTATTTCGTCAAGTCGGCACGACGGAAAAACCCGATATCCTATCTCATAAAATGCTTGAGGGTAGAATAGGGGTGTTGGTGGACGGTTCTCCTATAGCGCTCTCCGTACCATTTTTGTTTATAGAGGACTTTCAAGACAGCGGAGATTATTATAGGCGAGATTTTAGGGCTACGGTTTTGCGTTTGGTCAGACTTTTCGGTTCATTTGTTGCAATCTTACTACCTGCCGTCTTCGTTGCCGTACAAGAGTATCAGTATCAAGTTTTACCCTTAAAATTTTTAATTACTATATTGAATAGTACGACGGGAATACCGCTAACGCCTACTTTGGAGATGTTGTTCGTCTTGTTGTTATTCGAGATATTGAACGAAACGAGTTTAAGAATGCCTAAGTACGTAGGAATGGCTCTTTCCGTCGTTGGCGCTATAGTTTTGGGCGATACCGCGGTAAAAGCAGGGCTTTTGTCCTCTCCAGCCGTCTTGATTGCAGCCTTATCCGGAATAGGTTTATATTGCGTGCCCGACGACGTTGGAACCTTTTCTGTATTGAGAACGCTATTCGTTGGAATAGGTGGAATATTAGGTCTTTACGGTATCGTTTTGGGATTTTTGTGCCTTATCGGATATTTAGCGTCGTTGGATAGTTACGGCGCGCCCTATCTTGCACCGTACGCTCCGCTATTGTTGGAGGATTTGCAAGACGGCGTGTTTAAGGAAAGTAATTTAGATATGAAAAAACGTCCCCAATCTATACCCAATTTGAATTCAACTAGGCAAGGAGAGGAAAAATGAGCCCAAGACAACTATTTTTCTTGATATTATTGACCGTTCCTGCCTATAAAATCGCTATGCTTCCAAGTTATATATCCCAAATTAGCGGTGTGGACGGGTGGATAACGGTACTGCTACCTTTATTGATAGATTTGCTTGTGTTAGGCGCGATTTTGTGGATAAAGAGTAGGGTAGGCGTGTTGGCGTATAAAAGAGGGGTATTCTTGTGGATAACTAGAATATTTGCATTCTTTTGTATAGTTTTGTTTGCGCTACAGTTTGCGGTATTTGGAGAGGAGAGTTTGAATTACCTTCTTCAATCCTTCTTTGACGAGGGAGAGAGAGCACAAATAGCCTTACCGTTGATTATAAGCGCGTGCTACTTGGCGTATAAAGGAGCAAAGGTCGTGGGGCGAGTGAGTGACGTTTTTATATGGTTTTTCGGTTTTGCACTTTTAGTGAGCGTAGTGTTTAATAACGCCGAGATAGATTTTTCCAACCTCAAACCGATATTGGACGGAGAGGTGGAGAAAAAACTCACGGGTGGAATTTCAACCTATTTTTGGTTTGGAGATTATCTGCCTTTATTGTTTATAGACGTTACGGACAGAAAGAAGAAAAAACCTTTGCTCGTCTTGGGCGGAGGACTGATTGCAACCTGTTTGACGTCTGCGTTATTTGCCGTATTTTCCGCACAGTGGGGGGATATGACGAGGGAGATTCCTAACGCCTTTGCTAGACTCTCCGGTTACAATATAATATCCGCGGACGTTGGTAAGGTAGATTGGGTAACCATACTCGCTTGGCTCGTGTGCGGTGTAATGCGCTTGACCATATTATCTTTGGGCGCAGTAGGCGCTATGAAATATCTAATTGGGCGAGAGAGCAAATTTTACGCGCCTGCGTTTGGAGCAATAGTAACTGCATTGTTATTACTCGTTGTGAAGGACGTGCGCATATCCTACGACTTAGGTGGCGCATTGTCATTACCTACCCTTATTGCGACTGCGGTCGTGATAGTAGGGTTAGTCGTATTTTCCTTGTTTGATAAAAAGAAAGGTCAAGAGGTGAGAATTTATGGACAAGATAGTTAAGAATAAATTCATCATTATTACCTTTTTAATAGTAATATTCTTGTTCTTCGGCTCTATCACGAATACCTTGGTTTTGAATAATAGAGGTATAGTGGTAGGCATGGGGCTAGATTACGACGAGGGGGATATAAAGGTGTCGTGTCAGGTTTTGGTAGCAGGAAACATGGGCGCAGACACCGCGAACAACGACAACTACGCCGTGCTATCGTCTAGAGGCAAGACTTTTGGAGATGCAACCCAAAAAATGAAGGTGGATAGCGCGGAGTTTATGAGCTACGCGCACTGCAACACCATCATAGTCAGTCGAAAAATGATTGAGAGTGGGGAACTCTTCGTCGTTTTGGACGAACTTTTGAAAAATTCCAAAATTACGGAAAACACTCATCTAGTTTGCTACGACGGAGATCCCGAGGTGATGTTAAAACAAAAGGTCGGGTTAAACCTCATGGCGTCCTTTTCCTTGCAGAGAATGTTAGGTACGAGCGAGGAGTACGTGGATATTGTAAAATGTAGCATTAAAGACTATTTGAAAGGACTATTAGAAGGTGGAGTCGTGGTTTTACCCGAAGTCGTGATAGAGAATAAGATGGACGAGCCGACTCAAGGAAACGACCAAGAAGGGGAAGGCAAGGTGTTGTTGTCGGTTAGAAAGGGAGTTGCAGTAGGAGATAAAGGATATATTGCGAGTTTGAGTGAGGACGAGGTAGGTTATTATAATCTTGTTATGAAAAACTTTGATAAAGGAACCTTTGCCGTCACGACGAAGGAGGGAATGAGATCCTTTGACTTTTTGAGCAAATCGGTTAAGATTGAGTACGAGCAAGGGTACGAGGCAAATATCAAGGTCGAACTAGAACTTGCGGAAGGAAACAAGATAATGGACAATAAAAAGAGAGAGGAAGGAGACAAAGAAGAGGTTGCGAGAAGAATTTCGGAGTCTATTAAAAAAGGCATAGAGGAAATGGTGGAGAAATTCGACAAGAAAGGAGCGGATATATATAGTTTAGCGGACGGATATAGAAAAGAGTACGGAGAAGAGAAAACTAAATTAGACGGCGAAAAATACGGCAAGATGAAGGTAGTCGTTGATATAAAGTGCAAAATAACCACCTAAATAACCCCGAAAAGTTGATTTTCGGGGTATTTTATATGAAAATTCCTTGCAAAATAAATTTTCTCGTGATATAATATACAAGCATTTTTATGCCCTTGTCTTGCGCGAGCAAGACCGTTTAGTCCAAAAGGAGGTGGAAATAATGAAAAGTTACGAGGTATTGTATATCATCAACGCAAAGACTGCTGACGAAGCTAAAGAGGCTATCGTAGAGAAGTTTAGCGCGCTCGTAACCTCGCTCAACGGTACCGTTGACACGGTAGACAAGTGGGGTATGAAGAAATTTGCTTATCCCATCAATTATATGAGCGAAGGTTATTACGTACTCATGGCTTTCACTGCAGAGGAGAGCGTTCCCGCAGAGTTGAGCCGTCAGATGCGTATCACGGACGACGTAATCAGACACATGATTACCGTTCGCTAATTACCGTATGGTAGGAGGTTAATTATGAACAAAGTCTTTTTGATTGGTAATCTTACTCGCGATCCCGAGCTTCGCAACACGTCCAACGGTACTGCCGTTTGTACGTTCACTTTGGCTGTTACTCGCAGATTTAAGAATGCCAACGGAGGAAACGACACTGACTTTTTGAATATCGTAGTTTGGCGCGCACAGGCTGATAATTGCGCAAAATACCTTAAGAAAGGAAGCAAAGCAGCCATAAGCGGATCTATCCAAACCAGAAGTTACGAAGTAGACGGTGTCAAGAGATATGCAACGGATATCGTTGCAGACGAAGTGCAGTTCTTGTCTACCAAGTCGAGTGACGGAGATTACGAGCTTGATTCTGCTCCCGCAGCAAAATCCGCTCCTATCAGCACCCTCGAGCCTGTAGAAGAAGATTTGCCGTTTTAGTAATTTGGAGGTAAATAACAATGGCTATGAACGAAGATAAAGGCGCAAAGCGTCCCGCAAGACGTATGCCCAAAAAGAAAGTTTGCACTTTCTGTGTAGAAAAGATCGACGAGATCGACTATAAGGACGTACAGAAACTCAGAAGATTCATTACTGAGAAGGGCAAGATTCTTCCCCGCAGAATGAGCGGAGTTTGCGCAAAGCATCAGAGAATTCTCGCTACCGCTATTAAGCGTGCAAGAGAAATGGCTTTGCTCCCTTATAAAGCAGACTAATTTTAAACACACCCGAAAGGGTGTGTTTTTTTATGTCGAAGGAAAGGGAATTATAAACTTATGATTTTGTTGCATATGTTCTCGATTTATGATAAAATAGTATAATAAAGGAGATGGAATATGGGACTTTTTTCCAAAATGGGTTATAATTCTAAGGCAAGAGCAATAGCAAAAAAACGCGAAATGCAAGAACTAATTGATCTTGATTTTGATTCGCTCGTACAAAAAATTTCCGAAATTGGGGACGAAGATTTTTCCCTTTTCGTGGATTTGACTTTGTACGCTTATTATCGTTTCCCTTGCGCTTATACGGCAAGTAACGTTATTGCAGTTTACGTTGATATATATAGTGGTAGACAGATTGACGAAACGGTGGAGTTACCTGATTACGAATTTTTCGTATCCGTTGGTAATTTCTTGGAAAAGGCAAGCCAAGTCAAAGAGGTCTTTGACGAAAAGGCTTATTATACCTCTTTGGCGCAGTATTATCTTTTGACGGACAAGACTGATTTCAAGTCCGCATTTTCCGTACTCGTAAATATGCCGACTAATTACATGGATGCAGAAACCCAGTATTTGACGGGTATGATGTACTATATGCTTGGAATGAGCGATATGGCGAAAAAGGTTTTGGAAACGAGTTTGGACGATATGTCGGGCGAGGCTAAAAAGTCCGCGTCTTTGGCGGTGGCTAAACTCAATAAATGCGAGAGTGAGGACGTAGAAGAATTGTTACGCTCCGCTTTTACTAGTAATTCTGAAGCAGTTCAAACCGAGTCTGCGCGTTTATTAAACGAAATAGGTAAGAGCAACGTTATAGTGGAAAACTTTGATTTTGCACAAGAGGACACCAATATCCGATTGTATCGCGAGGTAGCGATTGCTTGTAAGAATACGGATAATTTGGATAAGTTCAAACCCATATACGACACCTACGAGGGAGATGCGTTGTACGACACGGTGTACGAGAAGGTGTTGAGTGGGGAAACGGTGGACGTTGACCAGACGATAAGAGCGGTATTAAGAGAAAAAATGGACATGATAGCGGACAGTGAGTTGTACGAATTTGCGGACGACACGACGCGCAGAATGTTGAACAACGAGATTATGCGTACCTCTCAATCTGACGAAGATTTTTCTCTAAGAGAGTATATTGCGTTCACTGCAAACTATTTGAAATAATTAAAAGGCGTTTTCAAAACGCCTTTTTTCGTGTACAAAATACGGCAAGTACGCCGATTATAGTTGTTAATACGCTCACGATGATAGTGGGTATTACGGTGTCGTAAGGGGTAGAAGATCCTGCTTGCGCTCGCAAGGAGATAATAGTGGTGGGGAGTAATTGTATACTTGTTGTGTTGATAACGGTGAAGAGTATCATGGATAGAGTAGGGGTGTTTCCTTGTCGCCTCATAGATTCTACCGCTTTTATACCAAGTGGCGTAGCAGCACCCCCAGCGCCTAATAAATTTGCCGAAAAATTCATGGATATATAGGCGTGAGTTTGCTCACTCTCACCCTTGAAAAGTTTTCGGGTTATAGGGGATAGGAGTTTGGCGATTTTTTTACTGAGTCCGCTGTTATCAAGCAAAGCGATTATCCCAGACCACAGTACGTAGACCGCGAGTAGGGAAAATGCAAGGGAAATTCCTTTTTCTACACCGCTTAGCATGGTTGGGAGAATTAGGTCGGGATTTATAAAAACGGAGCAAAAAAGACTGAAAATTATCACAAAAAACCACAAAATATTCATAGTTTACAGTATATGACGAGAAAAATAAAAAATTCTCTTGCCAAAGTAGAATTTTGGTGGTAAAATAAGAGAGTATGATTAAGACTTATGCTATGCAAGCAGGCGAGAAAGCCGTCATAGAAATTCCTTGCGAGATGTTCGAGGACACCTCTTTTTGCGCACGCGACAAATGGTTTCATCTTCAAGATCCTACCGATAAGGACATAGAAACCATAGTAAAACTCACGGGCGCGCCCGAAGAGTTTTTGAAAGCGCCTTTGGATGAAGAGGAGCGTGCTCGTGTCGACTGTGAGGACGGTTTCACCCTCGTTTTGGTGGATATTCCTGTTACCGAAGACGAGGAGGATTACTATACCTATTCTACCATACCTTTGGGCGTTTTGGTTGGAAACGACACCGTTATTACCGTTTGTTTGCAAAAGACGTCTATTATAAACGATTTTATTATGGGACGAGTTAAGGGCGTATCTATTAAGAAACGTTCTTGGTTTGTGTTAAAAATACTTTATTCCGTTGCAACCAAGTTCTTGCAGTACTTGCGCCAGATTGATAAAGCCAGTCAACGCATACAAAACGAGTTGACCAAAACTATTAAAGACACCCAACTCGTACAATTACTTGAGTTGCAAAACGCATTGGTTTACTTCTCTACCTCTCTTCAGGCAAACGAAGCGGTAATCAATAAGATAACCAGAACCGAAGTATTAAAGAAATACGAAGAAGATAGCGAACTATTAGAAGACGTGCATATCGAGAACCAGCAGGCTATCGAAATGTGTTCGATATATCGTAACATTTTGAGCGCGACAATGGAAGGTTTCTCGTCTATCAGCTCGAACAAGATGAACAAAACCATGCAAGTCTTGACGGCTATTACTTTCATCATTTCCTTGCCGACGTTGATAGCAAGTATATTCGGTATGAACGTAGAAGTTCCTTGGCAAGGCGAAATGGTAGGTTTCTGGATAACGCTCGGCATGTGCCTCGTTAGTGGTGTGGTCGCAGCCTTCTTCTTGTTTAGAAAGCCAAAACAACAAAGAGTACAAAAAATAAAAAAAGAAAAACAACGCAAGCGTAACTAACAAAAAAGAAAAGGAGTTCACGAACTCCTTTTTGTATAGATAGAAAAAAGTAGGAAATAATTTTTTTGGAGATGATATAATGAGCGAATGTAATCACGATTGTTCAAGTTGTAAAGAAAAATGTTCAACGCCAGAAAGCTTGTTGGAAAAACCCCACGAGTTGTCCAATATCAAAAAGGTTATAGCCGTGGTTAGTGGAAAAGGCGGAGTAGGTAAGTCCTTGGTTTCCGGTCTTTTGGCTAGTGAAATGGCTAAAAAAGGCAAGAAAACGGCAGTGTTAGACGCAGACGTTACCGGTCCTTCCATACCCAAAATGTTCGGGTTGAGCGCAGGCGTAGACACGGCGGACAACGGCATTTATCCTAAAGAAACGGATAGCGGTATCAAGGTAATGAGCGCAAATTTACTCTTGCCCGACGAGAAAAGCCCCGTTCTTTGGCGTGGACCTATTATTGCAGGCATGGTAAAGCAGTTCTGGACTGACGTTATTTGGGGTGACGTGGACTATATGTTTGTGGACTGTCCTCCGGGAACGGGTGACGTACCTTTGACCGTTTTCCAGTCCATAAAAGTGGACGGAATTATCGTGGTAACAAGCCCGCAAGAACTCGTATCTATGATAGTCGCAAAAGCAGTAAATATGGCAAATATGATGAATATCCCTATACTTGGCGTAGTAGAAAATATGAGTTACGTGAAGTGTCCGGACTGTGGCAAGAAAATCGAGATCTTCGGCGGTAGCAAGGTAGACGAAGTAGCCACCGAGTACAACCTCAAAGTCTTGGCAAAACTCCCCTTGGACCGTGAAATTGCCCAAAACGTAGACAAAGGACAAGTTGAGAATGTCAACGTGGACTATTTAGACGGGGCAATAGAGGTTATAGAAAGTTTATAAGTTAGCATAATCCAAGATTAAACGGACGACTAAAAGTCGTCCGTTTTTTTATAAAAAACAAGAAAAAATCCTCTAAAATCTGTCAGTACTGACACCTAAAATTGACAGTTTTGTGAATTTTTAGCACAAGAAATTCACAGTACTGACAGTTACTGTCAGTCTATGCCAAAATCGCTTTACAAATCCAAAATTACGGTACTATACTAAACCTGTAAAAGGAAAATATTTCCTAAATTACAGAAGGTTAAAAGTTGGAAAAAATACGTAAAACCTAGTATGGAAAATTCTGCAATTTTGCAGATGACTTGGAGCAGTTGGGCGGATTGATAGCGTCCTACGGATACGGTTCTAGTGTATAACTTTAGTTTTAAGAGGAGAAAGAAATGAAAAAGGTTTTAAAAGTAATGCTTATAGTACTTGCTATATGTTTAGCGGTCGGTGTGTTTACGGCTTGTAGCGAACCAGACGGTGGCACCACGCCTCCAGACCACGTTCATAACTATGCAACTCTCAAGTATGACGAAAACAACCATTGGTACGAGTGTAGTTGCGGGGAGAAAAGCAACGTAGAGGCACATAAGGGCGGTACTGCAACGGAGACGGACAGAGCAGTTTGTACCATTTGTAATCAAGCATATGGTACAACTTTAGGTCATACCCATAACTATGCAACTCTCAAGTATGATGAAAACAACCATTGGTACGAGTGCAGTTGTGGAGAAAAGAACAACGTAGAAGGACACAAGGGCGGTACTGCAACGGAGACGGACAGAGCAGTTTGTACCGTTTGTAATCAAGCATACGGCACAACTTTGTACGTAAGAGACGGTGATTACATCTACTTTGGTTCCTATCCTCAAACCTTAAAATCTGAGTCCGTTACTATAGATGAGAGCACTCAAACGGCAGAGGGCTATTACTTCGGTTCCGATGGCGCTTTGTATGCAAAAGTTGTAGCAGATCCGGATGGTTCTAATTATACCTTCTCCACAGGAGGGAGCGTTGTAGACGGCACAACGTACTACTTTAAGGTTGAGCCTATTAAATGGCGTATACTCAGTGAGAGTGAGGGAGAAGCGCTAATATTATGCGAGAGTATATTAGCAAATAAAGCGTATGACGCTGGTTATAATAATAATTACAAAGAAAGTGATATTCGCGCATGGTTAAACGCAGAGTTCTATAACACGGCGTTTACTACCTTGCAACAGTCCCTTATCAAAACCACCGAGGTAGATAATTCTGCATCCACGACAAGTAGTAGTACTAATCAATATGCATGTGAGAACACCTTTGATAAAGTCTTTTTGATGAGTTATCAAGAAATGCTAAACCCCGACTACGGATTTAGTACGAGTAATGATGGTGACGTAGCAAGAGAGAGACAACCCACGGACTACTCAAGAGCGACTGGTGCGTGGATGAATACCTCCACTTCCTATTACGGCAACGGATATTGGTGGTTGCGTTCTCCTTATTCTCTCGACTACTATCTCGCCTCTATCGTCTATTACGGTGGTTACGTCGGCTACCACAACGTTTACATCACTGATTTCGGCGTCGTTCCCGCTTTGAATATTCAGTTAGATTATATGCCTCCTGCGCATACTCACGCTTACACAACGCTCAAGTATGACGAAAACAATCACTGGTATGAGTGTAGTTGCGGAGAGAAAAGCAACGTAGAGGTACACAGTGGCGGTACTGCAACGGAGATGGACAGAGCAGTTTGTACTGTTTGTGGTCAAGCATACGGTACAACGTTGGAGCACACCCATAACTATGCAACGCGCAAGTATGACGAAAACAACCATTGGTACGAGTGTAGTTGTGGAGAAAAAGAGAACGTAGAAGGACACAGTGGTGGTACTGCTACGGAGACGGATAGAGCAGTTTGTACCGTGTGTAATCAAGCATACGGCTCAACTTTGGAGCGCGTTCCTGAGTATACCGTGACCTTGAACGTAAATGGTGGTGATGCTTTATCTCAAAATACGCAAAAAGTAACTTTCGACACGGAATTTACCTTACCTACACCTACAAGAGAGGGTTGCGAATTTATAGGTTGGTATTACGGAGATATTCAAATCACGGATGAAACTGGTGAATATCTATCAAACTGGAATTATACTAGCGATATAGAGTTAACCGCAAAGTGGAAGATAGGAGGTTCTACTACGTACGTAATAGAGGGAGACTATATCTACTTTGGTTTCTATCCTCAGACCTTAAAATCTGAGTCCGTCACTATAGACGAGAGCACTCAAACGTCAGAGGGCTATTATTTAGGCTCTGACGGAGCGTTATACGCAAAAGTGGTATCAGATCCGTATGCGTATGGTTATACCTTCTCCACAGGAGATAACGTTATAGAAGGCACTACGTACTACTTTAAGGTTGAGCCTATCAAATGGCGTATACTCAGTGAGAGTGAGGGAGAGGCACTCATATTATGCGAGAGCATATTAGCAAATAAAGCGTATGATACTAGTGGAGATAATAAATACACGGCTAGTGATATTCGCGCATGGCTAAACGCAGAGTTTTATAACACGGCGTTTACTACCTTGCAACAGTCTCTTATCAAAACCACCGATGATAAAGTCTTTTTAATGAGTTATCAAGAAATGCTAAAATCCGACTACGGATTTAGTACGAGTTCTAGTACTTATGATACGGCAAGACGAAGACAAACCACGGACTACTCAAGAGCGACTGGTGCGTATATTGACACCTCCACTTCCTATTACGGCAATGGAGGGTGGTGGTTGCGTTCTTCTACTGTATACAGCAACTATAGTGCCTCTTTCGTTTATTACGATGGCTGCGTCAGCAACGGCGATGTTTCCCGCACTTATTACGGCGTCGTTCCTGCTTTGAATATTCAGTTGGATGTTGCGCACGAGTACATCGTGACCTTAAACGTAAATGGTGGTGAACCTTTGTCGCAAAATACGCAAAGTGTAACCTACGATACGGAATTTACCTTGCCTATTCCCACAAGAGAGGGTTGTGATTTTGGAGGTTGGTATTATGGCAATACTCAAATAACGAATGAAACTGGTAAATCTCTATCAAAATGGAATTACGCTACTGATAAAGAATTAACCGCAAAGTGGAAGATAATAGAAATAGAAGATTCTACTACGTACGTAAGAGACGGTGATTACATCTACTTTGGCTCCTATCCTCAAACCTTAAAATTTGAGTCCGTTACTATAGACGAGAGTGCTCAAACGGTAGATGGATATTATTTAGGTTCCGATGGAGCGTTGTATGCAAAAGTCGTAGCAGATCCGTATGGTTCTGGTTCTAGTTATACCTTCTCCACAGGAGAGAGCGTTGTAAGAGGCACTACGTACTACTTTAAGGTTGAACCTATTAAATGGCGGATACTCAGTGAAAGTAAGGGAGAAGCGCTAATACTATGCGAGAGCATACTAGCAAATAAAGCGTATGCTGCTGGTTATAATAATTACAAAAACAGTGCTATTCGTGCTTGGTTAAACGCAGAGTTCTATAACACTGCGTTTACTACCTTGCAACAGTCCCTTATCAGAACCACCAAGGTAGATAACTCTGCATCCACGACTGGTAGCAGCACCAATGAATCTGCATGTGAGAACACCTTTGATAAAGTATTTTTGATGAGTTATCAAGATATGATCAACCCCAACTACGGATTTCGTACGAGTTATAGTACTTATGAAACCCCAAGACGAAGACAAACTACGGACTACTCAAGAGCGACTGGTGTGTTGATGGGTACCACCTCCCATTATGGCAATGGAGTATGGTGGTTGCGTTCTCCTAGTGCGGAGTACGACTACTTCCACCAGTACGCCTCTGGCATCAATTACGATGGCTATTTCAACGGTAGTGTGCGCGTTTCCCGCACTGATTACGGCGTCGTTCCCGCTTTGAATATTCAGCTGGATTATATGCCTCCTGCGCATACCCATAACTATGCAACTCTAAAGTATGACGAAAACAATCATTGGTACGAGTGTAGTTGTGGAGAAAAGAACAACGTAGAGGTGCACAGTGGTGGAACTGCAATTGAAATGGGCAGAGCAGTTTGCACCGTTTGTGGTCAAGCATATGGTTCAATTTTATACATAAGAGAGGGAGACTATATCTACTTTGGTTCCTATCCTCAAACATTAAAATCAGAGTCCGTTACTATAGACGAGAGCACTCGAACGTCAGAGGGCTATTACTCCGGTTCTGACGGAGCATTGTATGCAAAAGTCGTAGCAGATCCGTTTAGTTCTAGTTATACCTTCTCCACAGGAGATAGCGTTGTAGAAGGCACTACGTACTACTTTAAGGTCGAGCCAATCAAATGGCGTATACTCAGTGAGAGTGAGGGAGAAGCACTCATATTATGCGAGAGCATAATAGCAAATAAAGCGTATGACTCTTATAATAGTAATTACGCAAACAGTGATATCCGTGCATGGTTAAACGCAAAGTTCTATAACACGGCGTTTACTACCTTGCAACAGTCCCTTATCAGAACCACCAAGGTAGATAACTCTGCATCCACGACGCATAGCAGTACTAATGAATATGCATGTGAGAACACCTTTGATAAAGTCTTTTTAATGAGTTATCGAGAAGTATTTAACTCCGACTACGGATTTAGTATGAGTTATTATGATATCGCAAGACGAATACAAACCACGGACTACTCAAGAGCGACTGGTGTGTGGATGAGTACCTCTACTTCCTATTACGGCAACGGCGTGTGGTGGTTGCGTTCTCCTAGTGCGGACTACGATTTTTACGCCTATTACGTCCATGACGATGGCTATGTCAGCAGCACCCCCGTTAGCGCTAATAGCGGCGTCATTCCCGCTTTGAATAATCAGTTGTAAGCATATAAAAAGCAGAAAAAGTAAAATAATCATAAACGAAGACGAAGGCTCTCATATTGAGGGCCTTTTGTTTATTTACTATTGTGCAATCAAACATTTTGTTTTATTTGACAAGATTGATACAATATGATAAACTAAAAATATTAGGGCAATTAACTCAGTTGGGAGAGTGTCTTCTTGACGTGGAGAAAGTCAGGGGTTCGAGTCCCTTATTGCCCACCAAAGCGAGCCAAGCACAAAGTGCTTGGTTTTTTATTTTGCTCTGACGAGAAAAGTGCTTGCACTATTTCGAAGAAAGAGCGAAATAAATGCAATGCGACTGCACGGAGTATTTGGCGAGCGACTGGGCAACATCGAAACGAAGTGGAGATATAGCCCTTGCTCTGACGAGAAAAGTGCTTGCACTATTTTTAGCCAAGAGTAAAATAAAAACGGTGCTAAAACACCGTTTTATAAATCACCGTTTATTAAATCGTCAAGGGAGATATTGAAGATTTCACCGAGTTTTCGTAGCATATCTACGTTTGGCGAAGTTCGACCTTGTTCCCAATTTGCATAACAACTCTCGACTACACCGAGTTTGTCCGCAACTTGTTTTTGAGTAAGTCCACATTCTGCTCTCACTGATTTTAAGTTGTTGCATAATTTTATATCCATATTTTAATTATGCACTAAACTAGATGATTTGTCTACAAAAAATCATAATAGATTTGACAAAATTTTAATAATTAAAAGCAGGGCGGAGTCAAGTGACTACGTCCTGCTTATTTAGGGAGGGAATTATGAGCTATTTGTTGCGTTTTGTAAAACATTTAGTGGATAACACTCCGTCTCCAACCAAAAGTTCGGATGCGCTACACGTTTCGTCTTTGTTGTGCGCGCACGTTTTACAGTTGCATTGAACTTCGGTTTCTCTATCCAATAGGGGAGTAAGTTCGTCCGCTAGTTCAAACTCTGCTATTGCTTGGGCGTACGCTCCGCCCGCTCTCTTTCTTTTACTCTTGCATACTCCTTTTTCGCCTATTTCGAGTACGCTTGCAGTACAGTGATTTTTGAAGTGAAATTCACAGTTATTCGTGGTGCATTTTAGATTTTCCATTTGTCCTCCTTGTTTTACGTTTTGATTATCGGCAAAAATTAAAATGTTATACCTAAAACGGATAAAAAAGGTATACAAAATTGAAATTATATGCTACAATATTATCACGGAGGTCGGTATGAAAGTTATATTAAGTGCAGACGTAAAATCTCTAGGTAAAAAAGGCGAGGTCGTAAACGTTTCGGACGGTTACGCAAGAAACTTTTTGTTCGCAAGAAAGCTTGCAGTTGAAGCCACGGTTGGGGCGTTAGACGACGTGAGAAAGAAAGAAGAGGCGCGCGTTCGTCGTGAAGCAGCGGAGAGAAAGGCTGCTGCCGAACTTGCGGAAAAACTTAAAACGGCGAAGATCACCGTCAAGGTTAAATGCGGTGACGGAGATCGTACCTACGGTAGCGTAACTAGTGCGGAAATTGCTACGGCTTTGGCAAGTCAAGGTTACGACGTGGATAAGAAGAAAATCGTATTGAAAGAAAATATACGACAACTAGGCGAGTACACCATAGAGGTCAAGGTATACGCAGGTATATCCGCCAAGGTCGCTATTAGCGTTATTAAAGAATAACTATCCTTTGGAAAGAGTGCAAAATTATTTGTGCTCTTTCCTCATTTTTTTATTAGCCCATTTTCCTTTGAAAAAAGGATAAAATGAGGCGAAAAACGGCTCAATTAGTCGAAATATATAGGGCTTGGTCTTGACAAACCTTGTATATATTGTTATAATAAATACGTTTAGAGTTATGCCCTTTTGGGAAACAAAGAAAATACTAAAATCATCTGCTGAAACAGAGGAGGAATTCACATGAACAAAATTACCATTATCGGTTCGGGTAGCGTAGGTTCGACTATTGCTTATACTCTTACCATCAAAGCTTTGGCGACCGAGATCGTTATGATCGACATCAACAAGAAGAAAGCTATGGGTGAAGCGCTCGATATTTATCAGGGCACGGCATTCAGCTCTCCTTGTAATATCATTGCCGGTGACTACGAGGATGCAAAAGACTCTGATATCGTTATCATCACTTCCGGTATGGCACGTAAACCCGGTCAGAGCAGACTTGACTTGGCTCAAGTTAACGTAGACATTTTCAAGAGCATTATTCCTAATATCACGAAATACGCTCCCAACGCTATCTACGTTATCGTTTCCAACCCCGTTGATATTTTGACCTACACTCTTTGCAAGTGTTCCGATATCCCCGAGAGCCACATCATTGGTTCTGGTACTATGCTTGACACTGCAAGACTTCGCGCTCGTTTGGCTGAGTACTATTCCATCAACCAAAACAACGTACACGCATACGTACTTGGTGAGCACGGCGACTCCTCCTTCGTTCCTTGGTCGCTTGCAAATATTTCCAATATCCACGTAAACGATATTGAAAAGAGCATTTTGTCTCATTCTAACGAGTTCCCCAAGTTGGATTACGACGAGGTAGAAGAATACGTTAGAAAGTCCGGTGCAAAGGTTATCGAGAGCAAAGGCGCTACTTTCTACGCAGTTGCTATCTCTGTTTGCCGTATCTGTGAACAGTTGTTGCACGGTCGTGACGTAACCATGGCTATTTCTTCCATGATGCACGGCGAGTACGGTATCGACGACGTATGTTTGTCCACCTTGAACCTCGTTGGTCGCGAAGGTATCAAGAGCAAGGTTATGTTGCCTTTGACGGACGAAGAAGTTAAGAAACTTCAGTACAGCGCAGACTGTTTGAAAAACATTATAAAACAAATCAAGATTTAAGAGAGGCGAAAAATGGATTACCGTATTGAACACGATTCTATGGGCGAGGTAAAAGTACCCGCCGACAGATTGTGGGCTGCACAAACCGAACGTAGTCATCAAAATTTTGAAATCGGTGTAAACATCGAAACCATGCCGCGTGAGATTACTCACGCGTTTGGCATATTGAAGAAGGCTGCGGCTTATGCTAACAACGCTCTCAGACCGGAAAGAATGACCGATGAAAAATTGGGCGCTATCTCCAAGGCTTGCGACGAGGTTATCTCGGGTGCATTAAACGATCATTTCCCCTTGGTTGTATGGCAAACCGGTTCGGGCACGCAGTCCAATATGAACGCAAACGAGGTTATCGCTAACCGTGGTAACCAAATTTTGGACAAAAAATTGTTGCACCCCAACGACGATATCAACATGAGCCAGTCCTCAAACGACACCTTCCCGACTGCTATGCACATATCTGCAGTTATTGCTTTGGAGGACAAACTCATTCCTGCTATTGAGGTATTGATTGACACCTTCAAGAGATTGGAAGAAGAAAACGAAGGTATCGTTAAGAGTGGTAGAACGCACTTACAAGACGCTACTCCTATCAAGTTCTCTCAAGAGATCAGTGGTTGGAGAACGAGCTTGGAGCGTGACGTAGAACTTTTACGTCTTGCCGTTAAACCTTTGTTAGAATTAGCACTAGGCGGAACGGCGGTAGGTACTGGACTCAATACCCCCAAAGGTTTTGACAAAAAGGTAGCAGAAGAGGTTGCACGCTTGACTGGTAAACCCTTCGTTACCGCAGGTAATAAGTTCCACGCATTGACCTCTAAGGACGAATTGGTTTTCGCACACGGCGCTATCAAGGCTGTTGCTTGCGATATGATGAAGATTGCAAACGACGTAAGATGGTTGTCCAGTGGACCTAGAGTAGGTTTGGGAGAGATCTTTATCCCCGAAAACGAACCCGGTTCTTCTATCATGCCCGGTAAGGTAAACCCCACTCAGTGTGAGGCTGTTACCATGGTTGCCGTTCAAGTTATGGGTAACGACGTAGCAGTTGGTATGGCTGCAAGTCAGGGTAACTTTGAATTGAACGTATTTATGCCCGTATGCGCTTATAATTTCTTGCAATCGGCAAGACTTATGGCAGAGGCTATCTTGTCTTTCAATAAAAACTGCGCGGTTGGTATAAAAGCTAATAGAGAGAAGATGCACAACAATCTTCACAATTCTTTGATGCTCGTTACCGCACTCAATCCTTACATTGGATACGAGAATGCAGCAAAGACGGCAAAGAAAGCGTACAAAGAAAACATTTCTTTGAAAGAAGCGTGCGTAGCACTCGGCTTCTTAACTGCAGAAAAATTCGACGAGGTATTCCACCCCGAACAGATGGTATAAGGAGGCTTGAATGAAAGTTAGTTATTTTCCCGGTTGTACCTTGAGAACCAAGGCTAAACAACTTGACAAATATGCGCGTAGAGCGGCAGAGGCTTTAGGCGTTGAGTTGGAAGAGATTGAAAATTGGCAGTGTTGCGGTGGCGCGTTCACGACGTCCACGGACGAGATTGCAACCAAACTTTCTTCCGTTCGCGCGTTGAACGAGGCAAAGGTTAAAGGTCAACCTTTGCTTTCGGTATGTTCTGCTTGCCATAACGTTTTGAAACAAACCAACGACGCTATGAAGAACAACGCTGATTTCGCTTTTAAAGCAAACAATTATTGTGAATTTGAAGAGAATTACGCAGGCGAAACCGAAGTTATTCACTATTTGGAACTTTTGCGTGATAAGATCGGCTTTGACAAGGTAAAGGAAGCAGTTAAAAATCCTTTGACTGGTAAAAAAGTCGCTGCATACTACGGTTGTTTGTTGCTAAGACCCGGTAAAGTTTTGCAGATGGACGACGTAGAAAATCCCACTATTATGGAAGACTTTATTCGTGCTTTAGGCGCAGATCCCGTGGTTTACCCCTATCGCAACGAGTGTTGTGGTGGTTACGTCGTTATGGACGACAAAGAGTCCGCAAAGAAAAAGAGTTCCAAAGTTTTGGAGAGCGCGCGCTTGGCTGGAGCAGAGATCGTGTTGACTGCTTGCCCGTTGTGTAAATACAATTTAGAAAAGAGCGGTATGGATATGCCCGTTGTATATCTCACCGAACTTTTGGCAGAAGCGCTTGGCGTAAAGGAGGACTAAATGGAAAACAAAAATCTTCGTGAAGAGATCATCAGAAGAAGCGGTGTTAACCCTCTCAAATGTATGAGATGCGGAAAGTGTTCCGGTACTTGTCCTGCGTACGACGAGATGGAGTATCATCCTCATCAGTTCGTATACATGGTAGAAACTGGGGACATCGAGCCTTTGATGAACTCTAAATCTTTGTATAAATGTTTGACTTGTTTTGCTTGCGTTGACAGATGCCCTCGTGGCGTTGAGCCTGCAAAACTCATAGAATCCGTTCGTTTGTCCGTTATCCGTCAGCAGGGTAACAATCACCTCAATACCGATACTATCCCTGATATTATCGACGAGGAAATGCCCCAGCAAGCTATCGTAACGGCGCTTAGAAAATACAATAAGTAAGGAGAAGAGATATGCAAAGAATTGGTGTATTCGTATGTTGGTGCGGAAGCAATATCGCAGGTACGGTAGACGTACAAGCGGTAGCCGAGGCTTTGAAAACCGAGCCCGGTGTCGTTTTCTCCACCAATTATCAATATATGTGTTCTCAAGCCGGTCAGGATATTATGAAACAGGCTATAAAAGAACACAATCTTACCGGTGTCGTAGTTTGTTCTTGTTCTCCCAGAATGCACGAGACGACCTTTAGAAAAACGGCAGCAGCCGCAGGTCTTAACCCCTATATGGTTGAGATCGCAAACATTCGTGAACAGTGCTCTTGGGTACATAAAGACATGCCTACCGGTACGGAGAAAGCTATTATATTAGGTAAAGCAGCTATTGCTAAAGTTAACCTCAATACTCCTTTGACTCCGGGTGAGAGCCCCGTTACCAAACGTGCTCTCGTTATCGGTGGCGGTATTGCAGGTATTCAGACTGCTTTGGATATAGCAGACGCAGGTTTTGAGGTAGATATCGTTGAGAAGAAACCCACTATCGGTGGTAAAATGGCTCAGATTGATAAAACCTTCCCGACTTTGGACTGCGCAGCTTGTATCTTGACTCCTAAAATGGTTGACGTAGCGCAGAACGAAAAGATTCGTATCTTCTCGTACGCTGAAGTTACCGACGTTAAAGGTTTCGTAGGAAACTTTACCGCAACTATCAAAAAGAAAGCACGTTACGTAAAAGAAGACGTTTGTACCGGTTGTGGAATCTGTACCGAAAAATGTCCTCAAAAGAAAGTTCCTAACGAGTTCAACCTCGGTATGGACAATAGACGTGCAGTATATATTCCTTTTGCTCAAGCAGTACCTAAGGTTGCAACCATCGATCCCGATCACTGCACCATGCTCAAGACTGGAAAATGCGGTGTTTGCGCTAAGGTATGTACGGCAGGCGCTATTGATTATACTCAAAAGGACGAATTTATCGAAGAAAATTACGGTGCTATCGTAGTTGCTACCGGTTACAACCCCATTAGCATGGATAAATTCGACGAGTTTGCATACAATCAGTCCAAAGACGTTATTACCTCTTTAGAGTACGAGCGTCTTATGAACGCTGCAGGACCTACTGCTGGTAAACTCTTGCGTCCTTCTGACGGCAAACATCCTCACACTATCGTATTCGTACAGTGCGTAGGTTCTCGTTGCTCCGCTTGTGACGAAAAAGGTAAGGAATATTGCTCCAAGATTTGTTGTATGTATACCGCAAAACACGCAATGTTGACGAGAGATAAATATCCTGACACCGACGTTTACGTATTCTACATTGACGTACGTACTCCGGGTAAGAGCTTTGACGAGTTCTATCGTCGTGCCGTTGAAGATTACGGTGTACATTACATAAAGGGTATGGTCGGAAAGGTTATGCCTGAGGGGGACCAGTTGAAGGTAAGAGCAAGTGATTTGCTTGCTAACAAACAGATCAATATCGACGCCGATCTCGTCGTTTTGGCGGCGGCAATCGAGCCTGATAAGTCTGCTAGACCTTTGGCTACCATGCTCACTGCAAGTATGGATACCAACGACTTCTTTACCGAAGCACACCCCAAACTTCGTCCCGTTGAGAGCCCGACCGCCGGCGTATTCTTGTCCGGTGCGTGCCAAGGACCTCGTGATATTCCTGAAACCGTTGCTCAAGCAGGTGCGGCAGCAAGTAAGGTTATAGGACTTCTCGCTAAAGACAAGTTGACTTGTAACCCCTGTGTTGCAAGTTCTAACGAGATTATGTGTAACGGTTGTTCGTCTTGTGCAAACGTTTGTCCTTACGGTGCTATCACTTACGTTGAGAAAGAATTCCGTCAGCCCGATAGAACGACTCTCGTTCGTCGCGTAGCAAGTGTAAACGAAGCAGTATGTCAAGGTTGCGGTTGCTGTACGGTAGTTTGTCCGTCCGGTGCTATGGACTTGAAGGGCTTTGCAAATAACCAGATTATGTCGGAGGTAGACGCAATATGCAAATAGAGAATAAGAAACCTTTAATAGTTGCATTTTGTTGTAACTGGTGTTCGTATGCAGGTGCAGACCTTGCGGGTAACAACAGATTGAATTATCCTGCAGAAGTTAAGATAATTCGCGTACCTTGTTCGTGCAGAGTAAACCCCATGTTTATTCTTCGTGCGTTCCAGAGAGGCGCAGACGGCGTTATCCTTTGTGGTTGCCACCCCGGAGACTGTCACTATACCTCCGGTAACTATTACACTAGAAGAAGAATGGCGTTACTCTTCTCTATGCTCGATTATTTGGGCATTGAGCGTGACCGTACGAGAGTAGAATGGGTATCCGCAGCAGAAGGTGCAAAATTTGCTGCAACCATGAACGATTTCGTTGAGAAAGTAACCGCTCTTGGCGAGAACAAGAGATTGGAGGATCTAAGATGCAAAAAATAAGTCGTGAAACTTTGATAGAAAAAGCAAAAGAACTCCTTCAAAACGGAACGGTAAGTAGCGTACTCGGTTGGAAAGCGGGCGAATTTTCTTACGACGTTACTCCGGCTACGTTCAATAGCGTGGAAGAACTTGAGAAAGATTTCGTTTACAACGATTTTTGTGGCGCAAACTTTTCTAAATACCTCGTTAAGGCTACCATAAAAGCAGAGGGCAAGATCCTCGTATTTTTGAAACCTTGCGATACGTACAGTTTCAACCAACTTTTGACCGAACACAGATTTAACCGTGAGAAGGTATACGTAGTAGGTATTCCTTGTGAAGGAATGGTAGATGTTGAGGCTATTAGAAAGGCTGCAGGCGAGGGTATCGTATCCGTTGAATGTACGAATGACGGGCTCGTAGTTGATACCTTGTATAACGGCAAGGTTAAATTAGCAGAACAAGACGTTCTTTTGGAGCGTTGTAAGGTTTGCAAGAGCAAAAAGCACGTAGCGTACGACGAACTTTTGGGAGATGAAGGCGAAGTTATCGAGTCCAAGAGATTTGACGAAGTTGAAAGACTTGAGAAAATGACTCCGGACGAGAGATTTGCATTCTGGCAGAGAGAACTTTCTCGTTGTATCCGTTGTAACGCATGCCGTGATATTTGTCCTGCTTGTACTTGCGAGCAGTGCGTATTCAACAACCCCAAATCCGGTGTTGAAAACAAAGCGGCTGCAAACAGTTTTGAAGAGAAAATGTTCCACATTATCCGTGCTTTCCACGTAGTTGGACGTTGTACGGACTGCGGAGAGTGCTCTAGAGTATGTCCTCAGAACATTCCTTTGCATTTGTTGAACCGTAAATTTATTAAAGATATCGACAATTTCTACGGCGAGTATCAAGCAGGTGCCGAAGTTGGCTCTCGCGCTCCCTTAGTAAATTACACTACGGACGATATCGAAGCATCTGATGCAGTCAGAAAAGGAGACGGTGAAAATGCGTAAGTGTTCTTTGAGTAATTTGAGCGCAGTTTTCGATAAAATTAGCGAAAACCTAGCACTTTATATCCCCGTTGACACCAACGGTGGTGCAAAATTTGAAAAATATGAAAGCGGTATGGTTATGAGCGAGGCTCTTAACACCGTAAGAAGCGCAAAAGATTTCTTCTTCCCCCAAATCGAAGACGTTGCAGCCTTCAAGGTAGAAGGAAAGAATATCGAAGTCGTTGACACTAGAGTCATCAAAGACGATTTCGTAATATTCGGTGCTCGTGCGTGTGACGTAAAAGCTTTCGAGGTTTTGGATAACGTATTCTTGTCCGATCCCGTTGACAGTTATTACGCTAACCGTCGTGAACACGGAATTATCTTCGCTCTTTCTTGTTCTAAACCTGTTGAAACTTGTTTCTGTAATGCGTTTGGCATAGATTGCACCGAGCCTAAGGGCGACGTATCTATGTGGAAGACGGAGAGCGAGATGTATTTCAAGGCAAATAGCGAAAAGGGTGAGAAGATTTTAGCCCTCGTTGCCGATTTGCTCACGGACGGAGAAGAAAAGGTAGTAGAAAGCGAGAAGGCAAAGACTAAAGAGGTTTTGAAAAAATTGCCTTTGAGCAATCTTTCTCCCGACAAATTCGGCGGCGGCAAGACAAAAGAGTACTTTGACGATCCTGCTTGGAAATCTTTGAGCGAATCTTGCTTGGGTTGCGGTACTTGTACCTTCGTTTGTCCCACTTGTCAGTGTTACGACGTAAAAGATTTCAATACCGGTCACGGCGTAGTTCGTTTCCGTTGTTGGGACTCTTGCATGTATTCTGACTTTACCAAGATGGCACACGGCAACCCCAGACTTACCCAACTTGAAAGATTCCGTCAGAGATTTATGCACAAACTCGTGTACTATCCTGAAAACAATAACGGACTCTTTATGTGCGTTGGTTGCGGAAGATGTCTTGCTAAATGTCCTATTTCTATGAATATCGTAAAAGTTATGAAAACTCTTGGAGGTAAAAACTAATGAATAATGAAGCTTTGATACCTCAGGTATGCGTGATAACTAACGTTAGAGTAGATACTCCCGACGTTAAGACCTTTAGAGTAGTAGCCTTGGACGGCAAAAAACCTTTCGTTCACAAACCCGGACAGTGTGCTATGATTTCTATGCCCGGCGTAGGAGAGGCGATGATTTCTATCACTTCTTCTCCCACGAACGAAGAGTACATAGAGTTTTCTATCAAACGTTGCGGTTGCTTCACGGAGTGGATACACCAAGCGGAAGCAGGTCAGCAGATAACGGTTAGAGGACCTTACGGAAACGGTTTCCCCGTAGACACTGCGTTCAAGGGACAAAACCTCGTGTTTATTGCAGGTGGTATAGGACTTGCTCCTCTCCGTTCCGTTATAAACTACGTACGTCATTTCCCCGAGCGTTACGGTACGGTTGATATCGTATACGGTGCTCGTTCTATGGGTGACTTGGTGTATTACAAAGAGATAATCGACGAATGGTGCAAAGACTCGAACATAAACGTTCATTTGACCATCGACCGTGAGGAAGAAGGTTGGGACGGACACGTTGGATTTATCCCCAACTTCGTAAAAGAACTCAACTTCTCTACGGACAAAACGGCTGTCTTGTGTGGACCTCCCATCATGATTAAGTTCACCTTGGAAGGGCTCAAATCCTTGGGATTCAAGGAAACTCAGATATTCACGACCTTAGAACTTCGTATGAAGTGTGCAATAGGTAAATGTGGTCGTTGTAATATAGGTTCTAAATACGTTTGCAAGGACGGTCCGGTATTCCGCCTTGACGAACTCGACGAATTACCGGATGAGTATTGATTTAATCGGAGGAAATTATGGAAAACATGGTAAATATTTATCTTTTCGGAAAAAAATACGAAGTTCCCGCAAGCCTCACCATTATGAAAGCAATGGAGCACGCTGGTTACCAGCTCGTTAGAGGTTGCGGTTGCAGAAACGGTTTCTGTGGCGCTTGTACCACGATTTACCGTATCAAAGGTCAGACCGAACTCAAGGTTTGCTTGGCTTGCTCTACTCAGGTAGAAGAGGGAATGTACATCGCTACCCTTCCTTACTTCCCCTTGGTTAAGAAGGTTTACGATATTGAAAAAATCAAACCTACCGAGCAGATTATGATGCAGTTGTATCCTGAAATTTACGCTTGTATCGGTTGTAATTCTTGTACTAAAAAATGTACTCAAGGCTTGGACGTTATGCAGTATATCGCTTACGCTCAACGTGGTGAGTATGAAAACTGTGCAGAAGAGTCCTTTGACTGCGTAATGTGCGGATGTTGTTCTTCGGGTTGTCCTGCTGGCATTTCTCATCCTCAAGTAGCTATGCTTGCTCGCCGTTTGGTTGGTAAATACATAGCGCCTAACTGTGATCACTTGGATCAGAGAGTAGAAGAGATTGCAAGAGGGGACTTCAAAGCAACGGTTGAAGCGTTGATGCAGAAACCTTTGGAAGAACTCAAAGAACTTTACAACAACAGAGATATCGAGAAATAAGGAGGGAGGCAATATGTATAAAAATCCTGAAATTGCAGAATCCTTGAAAAAGGTAGAGGCTACCCGTCAGGCGAGATTTGAAGCGCGTGACACTATTAAGAGAATGACTGCGGATGAGAAAGACGCTATTTTGCGTGCATATCATCCCGACTACAAAGAAGAAAACTTTGAAAACTTGATCGTTGGTGTTAACAAGGGCGACAAAGTTCCTCACGAACTTGCTGCATACTTGCAAGCACACTCCAGAATCAAGGGAAAGAACATTGATTTGGAAAACCCCAAATACGACGTTGACGTACTCGTTATCGGTGGTGGTGGCGCAGGTTCTTCTGCTGCTATCGAAGCACATAACGCAGGCGCAAACGTTATGATGGTTACCAAACTTAGAATCGGTGATGCTAACTCCATGATGGCAGAGGGTGGTATTCAGGCTGCTGATAAACCCAACGATTCTCCTGCTCAGCACTACATAGACGTTATGGGTGGCGGACACTTTGCAAATAGACCTGAACTCGTTGCAAAACTCGTTTCCGACGCTCCCGAAGCTATTCAGTGGCTCAATCACTTGGGCGTAGAGTTTGACAAAACGGAAGACGGCACGATGGTAACCACTCACGGTGGTGGTACGAGCAGAAAGAGAATGCACGCTTGTAAAGACTACTCCGGTGCAGAGATTATGAGAACGCTCCGTGACGAAGTTTTGAACCGTGAGATTCCCGTAGTTGAGTTCACCGCTGCTATCGAACTTATTAAAGACGACGAAGGCAAAATCGCAGGCGCAGTTCTTCTTAACATGGAAACCGAAGAAATTATGGTTGCTCGTGCTAAATGCGTAGTTATCGCAACCGGTGGTGCAGGTCGTATGCATTACCAGAACTTCCCGACCTCTAACCACTACGGTGCAACGGCAGACGGTCTTGTATTGGGTTATAGAGCAGGAGCAAAACTCTTGTACGCAGACACTTTGCAGTATCATCCTACCGGTGCAGCATTCCCCGAACAAATCTTGGGCGCACTCGTTACCGAGAAGGTTAGATCTCTTGGCGCACAGCTCGTTAACAAAGACGGTGTTGCATACATTCATCCTTTGGAGACTCGTGACGTAAACGCATCTGGTATTATCAGAGAATGTAGCGATAGAGGAAACGGTGTTCCGACCGGTACTGGTAAAGCAGTTTGGCTTGATACTCCTATGATCGAGATGATCGGTGGAGAGGGAACTATTTTGAAACGTATCCCTGCAATGTACAGAATGTTTGCTAAATACGGCATCGATATTAGAAAAGAGCCTATCTTGGTTTACCCCACTTTGCACTACCAGAACGGTGGTTTGGAAATCACTCCCGACGGTATGACCGGCATCAAAAACTTGTTCGTAGCAGGTGAAGCCGTTGGTGGTATCCACGGTAGAAATAGACTTATGGGTAACTCCCTTTTGGATATCATCGTATTCGGTAGAAACGCAGGTAAAGAGTCTGGTAAAGCGTTCAAGAGTGTTAAACTTGGCAAACTTACCTTGGATCACGTTGACAAATTTGAGGCAGAACTCGACAAAGCAGGCGTTAAGACCGAGTTGAGATCTCCCAAACTTCTTCCTAACTACACCACTCGTAAAGACATCTAAGGAGTAAGAAATGGAGAACAGTAATAAAAAAAGCATGAAATGGCTTTGGATAACTATTGCAGTAGTAGTCGTTTTGGCTATTGCTGCATGGTGTATCATAAATGCAGGAAAAGCAGAAGATACCTTCAACTTTTCTAGTACTTTCGTGCTATTCACTTTAATATTCGTAATCGTAGCGCTTGGATATTTGCTTGGTAGAATTACCATAAAAGGCGTGTCTTTAGGAACGGCAGGCGTATTCTTGGTTGCAATTTTAATAGGTTGGATTTGCACTTTAGACTTTGGTGATATTCCTTTGCTCGGTGCGTTCCACGTTGCAGGAGAGGGTGACGCTATCGTTACCGTTATGAACAAGCAGATCCAAAATATTGGTCTTGTATTGTTCGTAGGAGCAGTTGGCTTCATAGCAGGTCCTAATTTCTTCAAGAACTTGAAGAAAAACTTCAAAACCTATATCGTTTTGGGTATCGTAATTATCGCATCCGGTACTTTGGTAGCCATAATTTGTACCCTCTTGACTGATTACGGTTCTGAGTATTGGTCCGGTGTGTTGTCTGGTGCGTTGACCTCCACCCCCGGTTTCTCTGCAGCAAAAGACGCAGTTGCAGGTTACGGACCTTATCTTGCCGCTCAATACGAAGGTCTCATCGCTTTAGGTCACGCTATTGCATACCCCTTCGGTGTTATCGGTGTTGTTTTGTTCGTTCAACTTATGCCTAAATTCTTGAAATCCGATATGGCAAAAGAAAGAGAACTTTTGAAAATCGGTACGGAAAGCTTGGCAGAGAAGAAAGAAGGTTTATTCGAGTGTGATCCTTTTGGACTTGCAGCATTCGCTTTAGCAGTAGTAGCAGGACTTATCTTGGGATCTATCACCATTCCTTTGAGTGGCGCAGGCTACGACGGTCCTTGCTTTAGCTTAGGAACTACTGGTGGCGTACTTATTATGTGTTTAGTATTCGGTCACTTTGGAAACTTTGGAAAACTTTCCTTGCATATACCCGATTCTACCTTGAAGGTATTTAGAGAGTTCGGTCTTATGATGTTCTTGTTGGGCGCAGGTTTCCACGGCGGTGTAAGCTTAGTTACCTCTATCGGTAGTAACGGTATTGGTATCGTTTTGTGGGGATTCTTAGGTGGCGCAGTTATGACTCTTGCTCCTATGATTGCAGGATATTTTATTGCAAAATACTTGATGAAACTCTCTCTCTTGAACAGTCTTGGTTCTATCACTGGTGGTATGACTTCTACTCCCGCACTTGGAACCTTGATAAATACCGCAAAGACAGACGACGTAGCGTCTGCTTACGCATCTACCTATCCTATAGCGCTCGTACTTATCGTACTTGCATCTCAGCTTTTGATAACGTTGATGCCTTCGGTTGTTTTATAAAACAAAGCCTACCTTTCGGTAGGCTTTTTAATAGGTGAGATATGAAAAAAGTAATACTTATATCTATAGACGGTATGAGGTCGGACGCATTTTCAAGTTGCGGTAGCGATTACGTAGAGGGACTTAAGTCCGCGTCTACCTATTGCTTAAAGTCAGATACCGTTTTCCCCTCAATTACTTTGCCTTGTCATATGTCTATGTTCCATTCCGTCGAGCCATCTCGCCACGGAATTATCACTAACGACTACGTAGCCCAAGTCCATACCGTAAAAGGTTTGTTTGAAAAATTATTCGAGTGTGGAAAAAGTACGGCGATGCACTTTAGTTGGGGACCTCTTCGTGATATTTGTCGCCCTGCATCTTTGACGTACTCGACCTTCGTGTATTACAAACTAGATAGTAGTGACGACGATATTTTGGCTAATTGTATGAAAACCTTGGACGAAAACGCTCCCGACTTTACCTTCTTGTATTTGCATATGCCCGATTCTATGGGACACAAAAACGGTTGGATGAGTGAGGATTATATAAAAGCGGTCAAAGAGTCTATCGACAAAGTCAAAATAATAGTTGATAAATATCTTGGCGAATACGACGTTATCGTAACTGCGGATCACGGTGGACACGATAGAATGCACGGAACGAAAGATGACACTGATATGATAATTCCTATATTCTTCCTAGGCGACGAGTTTGAAAAAGGTCGTGAGATAGAGGGCGTTAGTATCCTTGATATAGCGCCCACTATTGCAAAGATTTTGGGTGTTGAGCCTGATGAAGATTGGGACGGAAAAGGATTGATTTAATAAAAAAAGAGCAAGTCGTACGACTTGCTCTTTAATTTTTCTATTTACCAAATAGGTGCTATGAAATAGTTTATAAAACACAATATGGATAAGCATACAAGATAGAGCGAGAACCACTTGAAATTGCATTTTTCAATGAGCTTGAGCATCCAACGTATTGCAAAGTAACCCGATACTGCGGCACAAAGCATAGCCACTAAGGTAGGTATGATATCTACACCAAGCATTTGGAGGGTAGCGCCGTTGCCAAGCGCTTTCACGATTTTTAATACCTCTACGAGCGCGCCACCTGCGATGACGGGAATACTCATCAAAAAAGAGAATTTTGCGACGTCATTACGTTTATTCTTGCACGCGATACCAACTGCAATAGTCGTTCCACTGCGAGATAGTCCGGGGAGAATGGCAAACATTTGACCAACACCCATGGATATCGCGGAGGGATAGGAGAGCATGCGAGGTTCAGCATTTTTCTTTCCTAAATAGTCCGCAACGAACAAAAGTCCTGCGGTCAATAAGAAGGTAAAGCACATAACCGCACCAGATGCGAATAAGTCACCGATAATGTCGTCTAGAAAAAGCCCTGCGATTGCGGCAGGTACAGATGCGACTATAAGCATCAAAAGATTTTTATAAGGTTTCTTGAAAAGACCTAATATATCTTTGAAGAAAACTACGCAAACGGCTACGAGTGTGCCGACGTGAACCATAAGATTAAAGAACATTGAGTCGCCCGTGATACCGAATATCTGTTGGAACAAGGTCAAATGTCCGCTACTAGATACGGGTAAAAACTCGGTCAAACCTTGTACGAGTCCGAGAACTATTGCTTTCCAAATTTCCATGATAGCCTCCACCTTTAATATACGTCTATTGTATCAAAATAATATGCATTTTGCAAACGAATACTAGGTTTTGTTGCAAAACGCAAGATATTGTGCTAAAATAATGACGGAGGCAGACTATGAAATACGTAATTATGCTTGGAGACGGCATGGCCGATCTTCCTATAAAAGAACTTGGGGACAAAACCCCGCTCGAAGTGGCTAAAAAACCTCATATCGATGCTTTAGCGCGCGTTAGTGAGGTTGGTATAGTTCGTACCGTTCCAGAGGGTATGAAACCGGCAAGCGATATTGCCAATCTTTCCGTTTTAGGATACAATCCTAGAGAATACTATAGCGGAAGATCTCCGTTGGAAGCGGTAAGTATCGGTGTAGAATTTTCCGAATCCGACGTAACTTATAGAACCAATATCGTAACCTTGTCTGATGAGGAAAACTATGCGGACAAGAGCATGGTAGATTATTCGGCAGGTGAGATAACGACGGCGGAAGCACGCGAACTCATTTTAGCAGTTCAAGAAAAATTGGGCGACGAGATATGGAGTTTTCACGCAGGTATTAGTTATCGTCACTGTTTGCTCGTAAAAGACGCTTTAGACGGCGCGGATTTGACTCCTCCCCACGACATATCGGGTAAAAAGATAGGGGAATACTTGCCTAAAGGGGTAAATGGCGAAAAACTATTGGATTTAATGAAAAAGTCCTACGACGTTTTGAAAAACCACCCCGTAAATTTGGATAGAATAAAAAGAGGGCTCCGTCCCGGTAACTCTATTTGGTTTTGGGGTGAGGGTAGAAAACCTGCTCTTCCCAATTTCAAGGAAAAATTCTCCTTGTCCGGCGCTATGATATCTGCAGTAGACTTATTGAAAGGTATAGCAAAGGTTGCAGGCATGGAGGTTATAGAGGTAGAGGGCGCAACTGGAAATATTGATACTAACTATATAGGCAAAGCAAAAGCCGCTCTTGATGCGTTGACTCGTCACGACTTTGTGTACATTCACGTAGAAGCACCCGACGAGTGCGGACATAGAGGGGAGTGCGACAACAAAGTTGTGTCCATTGAGGACATTGACGAGAAAATAGTCAAGGTGTTGTTGGACGGATTAAAGGGAGAAGAGTTCTCTATAATGATCTTGCCCGATCATCCTACCCCCATTTCTATCAAAACTCATTCCTCAACCCCCGTTCCTTATCTTATTTATAGAAGTAACGAAAAGGTGGAGGGCGTACCTTGCTTTAGTGAACTATACGCAGAATCCACGGGTATATTTGAAAAACACGGTGATTTACTTATCAATAAATTTTTGAAGAAATAAAGTTATTATAAATTTACGTCTTTTAATAATTTCGTGGGATACCTATAAGGAATTCCACGAAAGGTGTTTTATATGAATATTAATGATGCTATAATTAAAAGAATTGATGAGATTTGCAAGGAAAAGAATATAAACGTTTGTGGAACAGCGTTAAATGGGGGCAAATCACCATCGGCAATTTACGATTTAATAAAAGGAAGAACAAAGTGTTCAAAAGTGTCTACGATCAAAGCCTTTTGTCAAGGTGCAGGGATAACGTTGTCCGAGTTTTTTGATAGAGAATACTTTGATGATTTTGAAGATTAATTCTGCATTAAATCAAGTTAAACATAAAAAAGACCTACTCGTTTGAGTAGGTCTTTTAACATTCTAATTACGCTTTGCGTTTTACGATATGACGGGTAACAAAGAGTGAACCAATCATCAACACAATGCTTATAGGCAAAGCGATAAGTGCGTTGGGTACAAATCCTGCGATAAGGAAGGATATAAATGATATAACCGCAACGTATATAGCGTAAGGAAGCTGAGTGGATACGTGATTTAGGTGTTCGCACTCCGCGCCCGCACTCGACATAATAGTGGTATCCGATATGGGTGAGCAGTGGTCGCCACATACGGCACCAGCCAAACACGCGGACATACATACGATAAGTAGGGGGTTAGCAGGATCGGGGAACATAGAGCTTACTATAGGTATCAATATACCAAAGGTTCCCCAACTCGTACCCGTTGCAAAGGCAAGCACGCACGCAATCAAGAATATAACGGCAGGTAAGAAACTTAGTAGAGTTTGGTCAAAGCCTGCGACTAAAGATCCAACGAAGAACTTCGCGCCTAATTCGCCCGTGATATTTTTCAAAGCCGTTGCAAATGTCAATATTAAAATTGCCGGAACCATAGCGATAAAGCCAGAGGGAATACTCTTCATGGAGTCGTTGAAGGAAACGACGCGTCGTATTGCCATATAGATAATACTCAAAACAAGGGCTACGAGACCACCCCAAGGTAGGGCAACCGTGGCGTCCGTGTTACCAAACGCGCCTATAAAGTTTCCAACGTTATCCGTATAACCCCAATAATCAGGACCGAAGAATCCGCCTACGTATACGAGTGCAAATACACAAGCTACGAGCAAGAAGATAATAGGCATAAGCAAGTCTAAAACGCGACCACGGGGGTTGGGAGTAAATTCTTCTCCCTTAACTTGACTGCCAGAGAATAAATCTCCGTTTTCTGCGTTTTCTTCGTGTTTCTTCATAGGACCGAAGTCAAATTTCATAAGAGCGATAGCTACTACGAAAATCAAGGTCAAGAGAGAGTAGAAGTTGAAGGGGATAGCAGCGATGAAGAGTTGCAAGCCTTGTCCGTCTGCAGCGTACTGAGAAACTGCTGCCGCCCAAGAAGAGATAGGTGCTATCATACAAATAGGCGCTGCAGTCGCGTCAATTATGTACGCAAGTTTGGAACGCGAGATTTTGTGCTTGTCCGTTACAGGGCGCATAACTGAACCAACCGTCAAGCAGTTGAAGTAGTCGTCGATAAATATCAATACGCCCAATATGAACGTTGCAATAGCTGCGCCGACCTTGCTCTTAATGTGCGTTTTTGCCCATTCACCGAAAGCACGAGATCCACCTGCTTTATTAACTAAAGCAACGATTATTCCAAGTTCTACCAAGAAAACGAATATACCTGCGGTTGCAGATACTGCGGAAACTATACCCGTGTTTACGACGTGATCCACCGTACCCGTGAAGGAGAAGCCCGATGCAAGAATAGCACCCGACAAAATACCAACGAATAGGGAGGAATATACCTCACGAGTGATAAGAGCCAAACCTATTGCAATAATTGCAGGTAAAAGCGCCCAAGCAGAGCCTTGAACCATGCCCTCGCCACCACAAGTTTCACAACACTTAGGACAGTCAACCTCCGCACCGCTCACTTCTAATACGTGAGCACCGTCACAGATTTGACAAACGCCATCACAGTCCGGACAGTCCAAAGTGTTAGAAACTGCGCCCGTTGCAACGGCTACGATGAGTAGAGCGAGAATAACTATTGATGCAACGATCAAGGTTATTCGTCTACCCGTGAAAAGTTTTTTCTTTTCTACCATAACAAACTCCTTTTTCTTTTTTTTGCCTAAGGCTAATAAAAAATCACGATACTATCAAATATCGTGACTGAAAAAGACCAATATTCAATAGCTCACCACACCGAAGTATGACAGTCGCACGAGTATTTCTCGTACGCCCAGATCAAAGATTTTTGGGAGAAAACTTTGTCTTCGGCGACTTTTCCTTTACCGCGCAAACTAAATCCCCGTTTGCGTTTATCATAAAAGTCGCGCCTCTATCTGATTTTTATGTTACAAATATACCCTTTTTTCGACAAAATGTCAATAGTTTTTTATAAAAATAGAAAATTTTAATAAAATCTTTAATATTTGTATTAAATTTCTAATTGTCCGTTGATTATTATTTGAAGTTATGTTAAAATATATAGGTAAAATAATTACTTTTGCTAGGAGGATATTATGGATTACAAAAAGTTGCAAAACGGCAGTGATATTCGTGGTGTTGCGCTAGAGGGCATAGAGGGACAAAACGTTAACCTCACGGAGCAGGCAAGCAGAGATATTGGTCGTGGTTTTGCTCTTTGGCTTAAAGCTAAGTACAAAAAAGACGTTTTGAGAGTAGCAGTTGGTCGTGATTCTCGTCTATCTGGTGAACAACTTTGCACTTGGATTACGGAAGCGTTGGTAGAGCAGGGTATCTTCGTTACCGATTTTGGTATGGCTAGTACTCCCGCTATGTTTATGTCTACCGTTACCGAAGGTTACTCGTTCGACGGTTCTATTATGATTACGGCATCACACTTGCCTTTTAATAGAAATGGATTTAAGTTCTTCACCGCAGACGGTGGTTTGGAATCCAAAAATATCAAAGAGATAATTGCATACGCTGAGGGCGAGGAAGTTACCGGTCTTTCTAAAGGTTACATTGAAAAAGGGGAGTTCATGGACGTTTACGGCAAGATTTTGGCAGACAAAATTCGTCTTGCGACTGGTGTGAACGAGCCATTAAAAGGATTTAGAATCGTAGTTGACGCAGGTAACGGCGCAGGCGGATTTTACGTTGATAAGGTATTGAAACCTTTGGGCGCAAATACGGACGGTAGTAGATACTTGGATCCCGACGGATCTTTCCCCAACCACATTCCTAACCCCGAAGATAAGGACGCTATGAAATCTATTCGTGAAGCGGTAGAAGAAACTAAGGCTGACCTTGGTATTATTTTCGACACCGACGTAGATAGAGCAGGCGCTGTTTTATCTGACGGTAGCGAACTCAATCGTAACCGTATTATTGCTATGCTTTCGGCAATTTTACTTCGTGAGCATCCCGGTACTACTATAGTTACCGACTCTATTACCTCCACTGGCCTTGCAAAATTTATTAAAGAGTTGGGTGGCGTTCATCACAGATTTAAGAGAGGTTACAAAAACGTTATTAACGAGTCCATAAGACTCAACAAAGAAGGTCAGGACAGTCAACTTGCTATAGAGACTTCTGGTCACGGTGCGTTCAAAGAGAACTATTTCTTGGACGACGGTGCGTATATCGTTACCAAACTCTTGATTGAACTTGCAAGAGCAAAGAAAGAGGGATACACCTTGGAGTCTATTATAGAGTCTTTGGAAGAACCTGCAGAATCGGTTGAATTTAGAATGAATATCACTGTAGAAGATTTCAAGACCTACGGACAAAGCGTGTTGGCAGATTTGGAAAAATACGCAGAAAATCAAGCAGGTTGGAGTATCGCGCCCAACAATTACGAGGGCGTACGTGTAAATCTTGACGAAAAACACGGAAACGGTTGGTTCTTGCTTAGAATGTCTTTGCACGATCCTTTGCTCCCTCTAAACATTGAAAGCGACAGTGTAGGAGGCGCAAAGATTATAGCAAGCGAGATCGCAAAATTCGTTAAGTCCTACGACAAACTCGTTGCAGACAAACTTTTTGATTTCGTAAAATAATATGAGCGTCCGCTTTTGCGGACGCTTTTAGGTGTAATATGAAAGTTGTTAGATTGGAAAGTACGAACACTCTAGCGTTTGAGAAAATAGTGGAGTGGAACTATAATTGGTGGGGCGAGATGGGCGGATTTAGCAAAGAGGCAGTTAGATGTCAAATGGCACACTCATTGTGCGCGGGTAACAAACTCCCTCAAACTTTTATAGCCTTAGACGAAGATAGACCAGTTGGGGTTTATCAGTTGTCCATGGTGGACGATTTAATAGGTAGACCGGACGTCTATCCTTGGCTTATAAACGTTTTCGTTCCTGAAGAGGAGAGAGGAAGAGGTATTTGTCGCGTGTTGATGGACTCCGTTTGGGATAGCGCAAAAGGCGCTGGGATAGACGAACTTTATCTTTATACCTCGCACGTTGGATTGTACGAAAAATTCGGTTGGGAATTTATAGAATTCGTGGACACGTTCAAGGGTGGAGAAAAGGAAAGACTGTACAAGTTAATCCTAAAATAAAGCAATAAAAAAAGGCGTTTTCAACGCCTTTTTCTTTTTTATAAGTTGTAATATTTTTCAAACTCTGCAGGATTAGGAATCTTGGAGAGGTCGCTACACTCTTTTCTCTTGTTCTTGATGAAGTTTTTGAGGAGTTCTTCAGGGAATACTCCGCCTTCGGTCAAGTAGTCGTGGTCGTTCTCTAAAGCGGTCAATGCATCTTCAAGATTGGTGGGAAGACCTTGGAGTTTTGCTTTCTCTTCTTCGGGAAGGTTGAAGAGGTTCATATCGTACGGTCCCCAACCGTTTTTAGCAGGATCAATTTTATTCTTAACACCGTCCAAACCTGCCATCAAGATAGCAGCGTAGCAGAAATAGGGGTTACAAGTAGCATCGGGGTTACGAAGCTCGAAACGACGCTCGTTAGGAGTCTTTGCGTATGCGGGAATACGGATAACTGCAGAACGGTTACTCGTTGCGTATCCAACCGTTACGGGTGCTTCAAAACCGGGAACGAGACGTTTGAAAGAATTGGTGCTAGGATTGGTAATAGCGCAAAGGGATGCGATGTGCTTCAAGAGTCCGCCGATAAAGTAGTGTGCGGTACGAGAGAGGTTAGCGTACTCTCCGTCTTGAGAGAACACGGGTTTTCCGTCTTTCATCAAGAGCATATGAACGTGCATACCGTTGCCTGCTTCGCCGTATACGGGCTTGGGCATCAAAGTAGCGGATTTACCATATTTTAGGGCAGTGTTATGAATGATGTATTTGATATTCATGGTAGCGTCTGCCATTTTGCTCATCTCGCCGAGTTTAGGCTCGATTTCAAACTGACCTGCAGCGCCAACTTCGGGGTGATGATATTTAACCTCGATACCAGCATCTTCCATAATCATACACATTTCGCTTCTGCACTCGTAGGAGTTGTCGTAAGGTTTTGCGATGTGGTAGTTCTTTTGTTTAGGAACTACGCAACCCATTCCGTCAACACCTGAGTTCCAATAAGCGTTGTTTGCGTTCAACGTCATGGATATATTGTAAGGTTGTACGTCCCAACCTACTTGATCAAAGAGATAAAATTCAAATTCGGGCAATATAAGCATAGTGTCTGCAACGCCCGTTTTTCTCATATAATCTTCGGCAGCTTTAACAATATTTCTGGGATATTGAGCCAAAGGTCTATTGGGGGTATCGATAATCATAGCGTTACCGCTCATAGAAAGAGTGGGGACGGAACAGAAGGGATCAATCCAAGCAGTGTCAAGATCGGGAATGAAAACCATGTCGCTCTTTTCAACCACTGCATAACCGTAGTTAGATGCGTCAAAACCGATACCGTTTACCATAATATCCTCGTTAAAATGTTGAGCGGGGATAGTAACGTGACGGAATTGACCGTTGATATCTACCATTTTGAAATCGACCATTTTAATATCGTTTTCTTTGATGAGTGCAATAATCTCTTTGATAGTTTTTGCCATAAGAGTACTCCTTTGTTTTTAAGGTAAGATTTTGTCTTAAACAAATAAATTATATCACAACGCAGAGAAATTTCAATCAATATTTAACCGTTTTATTAAAAAAAACAAAAACTTAGGAATAAATTGTGGATTTTAAGAGAAAAAAGTTGGCTTAAATATCTAATAAAAGTCTTTACAAAGCTATTTAATTATATTAGAATAATAAAAAAAGATTAAGGTGCGTTATGGATATTGATAAGATTTTACAAACCTTGACTGTGGAAGAAAAAGCCGCTTTAGTGTCGGGTGTTGATAATATGAACACCAATCCTATAGATCGCGTGGGCGTTCCCTCTCTCACCTTTGCGGACGGGCCACACGGGCTTAGAAAACAAAAAACCGTATCCATGGATAACGTTGCGGAGAGCGAATTATCCACGGCGTTTCCAACAGCGGTAACTACGGCGTCAGGGTGGAATCCCGATACGTTATACGCTATGGGTGAAGCTATTGGTATAGAGTGCGCTCATTACGGTGTCAACGTTTTACTAGGACCGGGTATAAATATCAAAAGAAATCCTCTATGCGGAAGAAATTTTGAGTATTTTTCCGAAGATCCCTATCTTGCAGGAGAACTCGCTAAAGGTATGGTGGAGGGCGTGCAGAGTACGGGAGTTGGTGCGTGCTTAAAGCATTTTGCGCTAAATTCTAATGAAAACTATCGTTTTATGGGGGACAGCGTGTGTGACGAGCGCGCAATAAGAGAGATCTATCTAAAGGCTTTCGAGAAGGTAGTAAAAGACTCCAATCCCTATTCCATAATGTGCGCGTATAATAAGGTTAACGGTGAGCATTGTTCGGAATCCAAGTGGCTATTAGACGACGTTTTGAGAGGAGACTGGGGCTACGACGGGATAGTTATGTCCGATTGGGGCGCTGTGAAAAATAGGGTAGAAGGCATAAAAGCAAGACTTGATTTGGAAATGCCCGGTAATACCGATTACTGTAGAAGGAAGATATTAGACGGGATAAAATCGGGAGTGTTAGAGGAGGAAGAACTCGATTCTTGTTGTAGAGAAGTTTTGCGTTTGGTGAAGAGAACCTATCCTATAAAAGAGCGCAAAGCAAACTTTGACTCGCACCATCAGCTATCTGCTCGTATTGCAGAAGACTGTGCCGTACTTATGCAAAACGACGGCATATTACCGTTAAGGGAAGGGGAAAAGGTGTGCGTTATCGGAAAACTTTTCGAGGAAATGCGCTATCAAGGTGCAGGAAGTTCGCAGATAAATCCTACCAAGATAACTACACCTCAAAACGCTTTCGACTCCTTTGGCGTGGATTATACCTATATAGAGGGCTATAGTTTATTGACGAGTGAGCCTAATTACGATTTGATAGAAGAAGCAGTTCAAAAGAGCGCAACTTACG
>JAFQWW010000062.1 GCA_017407285.1 Clostridia bacterium | reverse complement strand
TACGGGAATCGAACCCATGTTACCGCCGTGAAAGGGCGATGTCTTAACCGCTTGACCAATGGGCCATATATTACGCGTATAACGCGTTTTTGTCTTTTGGTGGCGGCGGTAGAATTCGAATCTACGACCTGCCGGGTATGAACCGGCCGCTCTCACCAGCTAAGCTACGCCGCCATTTTCGGGTGCATTAAGCACAGTGGTTGCGGGGGTGGGACTTGAACCTCACGACCTTCGGGTTATGAGCCCGATGAGCTACCGACTGCTCTACCCCGCGACGAAATCTCGTGATGCCCGACTATAATATAATATTTCTCAAGCTTTGTCAAATATTTTGAGCCACTTTTTTAAATTTTTAGAAAAAGTTTTTTCTTGAGCGCTTTTTACCGATACGGAGCAACTCTGCTCCGTATCGGAATTTATTTATTATTCTTGAGTTTCTACAGTGCTCTCCGAACTTTCAACCTCTACGCTCTCGCTTTGCGCTACCTCTTCTACCTTCTCTTCATCAACGTGAGGGGTAACGGCTACGCATACGACGCTATTATCCTCTTTTAGGCGCATAAGTCTAACGCCTTGAGTAGATCTTCCAATCTTCGAGATATCCGCTGCCACGAGCCTTATAATAACGCCGTTGTTGGCAATAAGCATAACGTCGTCCTCGTCGGTTACGAGTTTGAGGTTTACAAGTCCGCCCGTCTTCTCGGTAAAGATACCTGCTCTCATACCCTTAGTACCTCTTGCGTGCAAGGTGTATTCTTCTAAGGGTGCGCGCTTACCGTATCCGTTTGCAGTAACGGTCAACACGTCCGCGCCCTCTCTGCAAATAGCCATATCGATAACTACGTCGCCTTCTCCAAGCTTCATACTCATAACGCCACGTGCCGTTCTTCCCATTTGACGAACGTCTTCCTCGTTGAAGCGGACGCATCTACCCGAACTTGCGGCAACCAAAATCTCGTCGTGACCAGATGTTAGTTGCGCGGATATAAGTTCGTCGCCATCTTCTAAGGTAATAGCACGTTTACCTACTTTGTAAATGGACTCAAATTCGGACAAATCAGTTTTCTTAATGTAGCCAAGTTTTGTAGCAAGCATCAAGTTACCCGTAGCGCCTTCCGGTCTAGGCATCATAGCGTTGACCTTCTCGCCGTCAGACAAAGGCAGTACGTTAACGATAGCCCTACCTCTTGCCGTTCTCTCACCCTCGGGAACTTCGTAACCCTTTATAACGTAAACTTTACCAAAGTTCGTGAAGAACAACAAATCTTCGTGGGTATTAGTCGTGAATATATGCTCAACGAAATCTTCGTCTTTAGGTTTGTGCGCCGTAACGCCCATACCACCACGATGTTGGGACTTGTATTCACTAACCGCCATACGTTTTACGTAACCGGAGTGAGTCAAACTAACTACGATATCTTCTTGCTCGATAAGGTCGGCAATATCAAGATCGCTATAGTCGTAGGTAATCTCGCTACGTCTAGGCTCGCCGTATTTATCACGAACTACGATAAGTTCGTCCTTAACGATTTGTCTAACTCTTTCGGGCTTTTGCAAAATATCCTTAAAGTCTGCGATAGCGCGCTCTAATTCCTCGGCTTCACCCTTGAGCTTTTCCACCTCCAAACTCGTCAAACGTCTAAGTCTCATCTCCAAGATAGCGGTAGCCTGTCTCTCGGATAAAGCAAAATTAGAAACGAGCTCTCTTTGCGCCTCTTCGTTGTCTTTAGATCCTCTAATTATTCTGATAACCTCGTCGATATTTGCAAGCGCTATTATCAAACCTTGTAAAATATGGTTTCTCTCTTCCGCTTTTTCTAAATCGTAACGAGTTCTTCTCTCTATAACCTCTTTTTGATGCTCAATGTATGCAGAAAGCATTTCTTGGAGGTTCAAAATCTTGGGCGTACCTTTAACGAGCGCCAAGAAAATGATAGAGATAGATACTTGCAACTCGGTGTGTTTGTATAAAGTATTCAATACGACTTGGGCGTTTGCATCTCTCTTAAGATCGATAACCACTCTCATACCGTGGCGGTCGGACTCTTCTTTGATGTCTGCAATACCCTCGATTCTCTTCTCCTTAACCATATCGGCAATAGCCTTTATGAGTTTGGATTTATTTACCTGATACGGTAACTCCGTAATAACTATACGTTGACGAGTACCGTTATTGAACTCTTCTATATCGGTCTTAGCGCGTAAAATAACCGAACCTCTACCCGTTCTATACGCGTTTCTAATACCGCTTCTGCCAAGTATAACGCCTGCAGTCGGGAAATCGGGAGCAGGAACGTATGCCGTCAAATCTTCCGCCGTGAGTTCGGGGTTATCAAGTAAAGCAATAGTCGCATCCACTACCTCGGTCAAGTTGTGAGGAGGAATACTAGTTGCCATACCTACCGCAATACCGTCCGAACCGTTAACGAGAAGGTTAGGAAATCTTGCGGGTAAAACGCTAGGTTGATCCAACGTTTCGTCGAAGTTGGGATAGAAATCTACCGTTTTCTTGTCTATATCACGGAGCATTTCAGATGCGATTTTGGACAATCTTGCCTCGGTGTAACGCTGAGCAGCAGCAGGATCTCCGTCTACGGAGCCGAAATTGCCCTGTCCGTCAACGAGCGGAGCGCGGATCGAGAAATCCTGCGCCAAACGCACCAACGCCTCGTATACCGCGGAATCGCCGTGAGGATGGTATTTACCCAAAACGTCACCAACGATACGCGCGCATTTTCTATAAGGCTTGTCGTTAGATAGTCCTAATTCGTTCATCGCGTACAAAATACGTCTATGAACGGGTTTTAGTCCGTCGCGAACGTCGGGGATCGCACGAGATACGTTAACAGCCATAGCGTACGCTATAAAGGACTTTTTAACCTCGGCGTTAACGTCTACATTTATAAGTTTTGTTTTTGCCAACGTTTCGGCATCAAATTTCTTTCTTTCGTCAGGCATGTTATCCCCTCCTAAATATCAAGATCTTTAACGAGAGTAGCGTTCTCTTCGATAAACTGACGGCGAAGTTCGGGTTCGTCGCCCATAAGCATACTGAAGGTCTTATCCGCCTCCATAGCATCTTCCACCGTTACTCTCATCAAGGTACGGGTTTCGGGATTCATAGTGGTTTCCCATAATTGATCCTTGCTCATCTCACCCAAGCCTTTGTAACGTTGCAATTCGCATTTACCAAGTTCTGCAGTCATACGCGCAAGTTCGTTATCGTCGTAGGCGTAATATTCTTGCTTGCCCTTCGTAAGTTTGTACAAAGGAGGCATAGCGATATATACGTGACCTTGCTCAACCAAAGGTCTCATGTATCTAAAGAAGAAGGTCAATAAAAGTATACGGATATGGCTACCGTCTACGTCCGCGTCCGTCATACAAATAATACGGTCGTAACGGAGTTTATCAAGGTTACAATCTTGATTGATACCGCAACCAAACGCCGTGATCATGGACTTAATCTCTTCGTTATCAAGTACGCGATTGATTCTAACCTTTTCTACGTTCAAAATCTTACCACGAAGGGGAAGTATTGCTTGGAAACGGTTGTCTCTTCCTTGTTTTGCCGTACCGCCTGCAGAATCACCCTCTACCATGTAGATTTCGCAAAGTTTGGGATCTTTTTCGGTACAGTCTGCAAGTTTTCCGGGCAAAGTAGTGTTCTCTAAAACGCTCTTTCTTCTCGTGTTCTCTCTTGCCGCACGAGCAGCCTCTCTTGCTCTTTGCGCCGTGATACTCTTTAAGATAAGTTCTCTAGCCTCTTTGGGGTTTTCCTCGATATAAGTGCCGAATTTTTCACTAAATATCTTGGTAACCGCAGTACGCATCTCACTGTTTCCTAGTTTGGTCTTGGTCTGACCTTCAAACTGCGGATTGGTAAGTTTAACGCTAACGACAGCCGTGATACCCTCTCTTACGTCCTCGCCGGACAAAGACTCGGTATCTTTCATAATCTTCATACGTCTGCCCGCTTCGTTGATAACCTTAGTCAAAGCCGACTTAAATCCCTCAAGATGAGTACCACCCTCTTCGGTATTGATGTTATTTGCGTAAGCGTAGATAGTCTCGGAATATCCGTCGTTGTATTGCATAGCAATCTCTATCTCGCCGTCGCCGTAACTATCTTCAACGTAGATAGGTTCGGAAAGTAATGCCGTTTTGCCGGAATTTAATTGCTCTACGAATTGTTTAATACCACCCTCGTAGCAATAATCTTCCACTCTCTCCTCTTCCCCTCTAAGGTCGGATATAGTGATACGCAAACCTTTATTAAGATAAGCAAGCTCGCGAAGACGAGTTTTCATAGTGTCGAAGTTAAACACCGTGGTTTCAAAAATCTCGTCGTCAGGGAAGAAAGTAACCTTAGTACCCGAATCTTCGCAACTACCTATAACGTGAAGATCACGTTGAGGAATACCGCGGTTATAAGTCTGATGATAGATATTTCCGTTTTGATGAACCTCAACCTCAAGCCATTCACTCAAAGCGTTAACGACGGATAGACCTACGCCGTGCAAACCACCGCTTATCTTATAACCCTTACCGCCGAATTTACCACCTGCATGAAGTTTGGTCAAAACGACCTCGACTGCGGACTTGCCCTCTTTCTCAACGATACCGGTAGGTATACCACGTCCGTTGTCGGATACGGATACCGAGCCGTCGCGGTTTATAACTACCTTTATGGTGTTACAATGCCCTGCTAGAGCCTCGTCAATACTGTTGTCCACGATTTCGGTAACGAGATGGTGTAGTCCTTTTACGTCAGTCGAACCGATATACATACCGGGACGTTTTCTGACCGGTTCTAATCCTTCTAGAACCTGAATGTCTTCTTCGGTGTAGTTCGTAATCTTTTCCATATCTACTCCTGTCAAATAGTTAAATATTGTTTCGTTTTAAGCTTACGCTCCAACGTCTTTGCGGTGAGGTCGGAATAAATTTTCTCCACCTTTCCCGACTTTGCATACAACACGATACAGCGCTCTCCCTCTTTATCTTCTATAGGTAAAATCGCCAATACGTCTTGAACTTTTATAGTCGTCATAAAACCTCTCGCGCGTACGCGTGCGTGTGTAACGCGCCTGCGCGCGCGTATGCGCTACGCGCAATATTATAATTATATGTATATATTATATAATAATAAACGATATTTGTAAAGAAAGAAAAGGGACTTTTTGCAAACTTTTTTGTCAAAAGGTCGATTTAAGGCGTTTTTCAAGCCCGTAGAACGAAATGCGCGAGTTTTTCAAGTATTTACTCGCAAGAAACAAAAATGCGTTTGTCGCGTTTTTAACGCAAAAAAAGAGCAAGACACAAGTCTTGCTCTTTTTATCTAGTTTGCACCAACTACTCGTAGCGCTTCGTTAACTATCTCCCCTACGTTAAATCCCGATGACAGAATTGCCGTAATGAAATTGTTATCCGCTATCCAACTAACTATTACGGAGTTGGATATAAATTCTCCGAATCCGGGGATAAAATTTAGCGCCGATATAATGGTAATAGGAATACATATCGTGATACCGCCACGAATGATACCAAAGCCCAAGCCCAATAAAACGTCCGCAGTCTTGAGCAAGGTAAAAGAATCCAAAAATTTCTTAATTTTCTTGCACAACACTAAAAGCAACGCCCATACGATAACCAAGACTATTACGAATCCTATCGCAGAAAAAGCAAGGTTAGACAAAACGGGGGCAACGGCTTCGGACAAACTAACGCCACTAACACCCACCAAAGCCACCGAAATAGGTCCTGCGACCAAACTACCTATAAAGGCAGGAATACCTGCACCTAAAAGGGCGTCTATTATAACCCCCTCGGTGTAGCCACCCGGAGGCACCATAGTAAAAATCTCCCCTTTTGAGGATAAAAACTCTTCAATACTCACCGCCAAATCTGCGCCAAGATTAGCACCCGTACCAGACGGAATACTTGCAATGAGTCCACCCACTACACCGCCTATTAAGGACGCGACCAAAACGGCAACGGCAATCGAGATCAAACCCGTTACACTCTTTATAAAACCTTTCGCCGCACCCATAAAAGCATACGCCAAAAGCACTATTATAGCAACTATATCAATAAAAGCCATTTTCTTCTCCTCGTAATTCTCTATATATTATTATATAGCCAAAACCCACCGTTGTCAATACGAAATTTAACCAAGATATAATAAAAAAGCGCCTCATATAGAGGCGCTAATATTATTTAGTGGTTTGGCTTTCAACCAATTTTTGTACGCAATAAATCTCTCTAAGTTTGGGTTTTTCTATCTTACCCGTGGGGTTACGAGGAACTTTGTCAAAGATGATTTTTCTCGGACGTTTGTAACGAGGCATACCACCGCAGAACACGTTAATATCATCTTCGGTCGTTACACCTTCATACTCCGGTTTAAGCTCGATTATTGCTGCCGCAATCTCACCCAATCTCTCGTCGGGCATACCTATAACGGCTACGTCACGAATAGCCTCGTGGCGTCTTAAAAAGTCCTCTATTTGAACGGGATAGAGGTTTTCTCCACCCGTAATAATAACGTCTTTTTTACGGTCTACGAGATAGATAAATCCGTCCTCGTCTTCCTTCGCCATATCGCCCGTATATAACCAACCGTCGTGCAACACGGCATTCGTTGCTTTCTCGTCTTTATAGTAACAAGTCATAACGCCGTCGCCCTTAACTGCAAGTTCTCCAACCTCGCCACGGCTAACCTCTTTACCTTCATTATCCACGATTTTGGTTTGCCAACCGTAACCAGCTTTACCGATAGCGCCCACTTTGTGCACGTTTTCTACGCCCAAATGCACGCAACCGGGTCCAATGGACTCGGACAAGCCGTAGTTGGTGTCGTAACTGTGGTTGGGGAATTTTTTAAGCCAACGCTGAATAAGACTGGGAGGAACGGGTTGTGCGCCTATGTGCATAAGTCTCCATTGATCGAGATGATACTCGTCAAGGTCAATATCTCCTGCGTCAATAGCGTCTAATATATCTTGCGCCCAAGGTACCAATAACCAAACGATAGACGCTCTCTCTTCAGACGCAGTTTGAACTATCCATTTAGGGGAAACGCCCTTTAATAAAACTGCCTTACCACCAACGACCAAACTACCAAACCAATGCATTTTAGCACCGGTGTGATATAGAGGGGGTATGCACAAGAAGGTATCCTCGTGAGTTTGTCCGTGATGATTTTGTTCGGTAAGTGCCGAGTGCATCAAACTCTTGTGTTTGTGCAAAATTGCTTTAGGGAAACCAGTCGTACCGGACGAAAAATAAATAGCGGCGTAGTCTTCGTCACTCAAAGTAACGTCGGGCGCAGTCTTAGGATACTCTTTCCAAAGCTTTTCAAAATCAATAGCAAAAGAAGGACAACCGTCGCCTACGTAATACAAAGACTTAACGTTTGGTATTTCTCCGCAAATATTTTCCACACGACCGATAAACTCTTTGCCAAAAACCAAAGCGTCACAGTCCGCCAAATCTAAACAATATTTAATCTCGTCAGAGGAATAACGGTAGTTTAGAGGAACAGCCAAAGCCCCTGCTTTGAGTATACCAAAGTATATGGGCAACCACTCGATACAGTTCATAAGAAGAATAGCTACCTTATCCCCCTTTTTGATACCGTTTTGGAGCAAACAATTCGCTATTCTATTGGCACGTCTATCAAACTTACCCCAAGTAATTTCCTTTCTGTAGTTTTTAGTTCTCTCCGGCTCAACCAAGGAATAGTCTTTCCACGTAATACGCTCTTTTTCCAATATATCGGGGTTTATCTCAACTAAACAAACCTCGTCTTCATACTTTTCTGCGTTTTTGACTAAAAAATCGGTAATCGGCATTTTTTCTCTCCGTAAAAAGTTATCTTTACTATAATATAGCAAAACCACGAAATTGTCAATGATAAACTACTTTTTTACCCTCTTCCGTGCAAAAAAAGAGAGAACCAAGCGCCAAACCGCCTAGTTCTCTCTATAACTAAAATTACTACTCTTTACAAACTAACCTGTCCGTCCGTGCATTGAACGTAGGTTGCGGGAACGTCATTGTTCCAATCAGAATCTTTAGTAATACTATTCCACTGCTCCATAGTTCCATTAAAGGCGATAGAATTTAGTGAGTCACAACCACTAAATGCTGCTCCGCATATATTCTCTACGCTATCGGGGATTTCGATACCCTCAAGTGCGGTACAAAAATAGAACGCTTCATATCCTATACTCTCAACATTATTTCCTATAGTTATACTCTCAAGCGACCAACAATCCTGAAAAGCCCAATCAGCTATTTCTTTTACGCCATTTCCTATAATTACAGTCTTAAGTAAAGTGCAACTAGAAAAAGCATATCCACCTATGATCGTACAACCATCCCCTATAGTCACACTCTCAAGAGAGGCACATTGGTAGAATGCATGCCAATCTATACTAAGTACACTATCAGGAATTTCAATACTCGTAATCGAGGAGCAATAAGCGAATGCACAATATCCTATACTCTCTACACTATCGGGAATTTCGATGCGCTCAAGCAAGGCACAATGTTCAAATGCATTATCTCCTATTCGAGTTACGCCATAGGGAACAATAAATTCCTTAGCCATTTTTCCTCTCATATATTGAAGCAAGGTTTCACCCGATTTATCATAGAGGTTTCCGTCAATAGAACTGTAGTACTGATTATCTTCATCAACCTCAATATTCTCAAGTGATGTGCACCAACTAAATGCACCATTTCCTATACTAGTTACGCTATCAGGAATAGTGATGCTTGAAAGAGAATCACACCAACAAAACGCACATGCACCTATGCTCTCGCACACGCTACCTTCTTCGAACTCCACGCTTGTTATTTTTGAACTTTCATCAAATAAATATGCAGGGATTTTCTTTACATCCTTTCCTATCGCAACCTTTATGCCTTCTCCATTTTGTCCTGCATTGCTAAACATATTATTACCAGAATCTAAATCCGTACATTCTATTGCGTTATAATATATCTCTTCAAGCGAGGCACATCCAGAGAATACGTAATCACCCATACTCTTCACGTTCTTTCCTATAGCAATACTCTTAATCGATGAAGATGCAAACGCATACGTTCCAATATTCTCAACGCTATCAGGAAGTTCAATACTCTCAAGAGCAGTACATTTATAGAATGCCTTCTCTCCTATACTCTTTACGTTGTTTCCTATAGATACACTTATAAGAGATTTACAGTTACTGAATGCATTATCGCATATACTCTCTACTCCGTTTCCTATAGATACACGCTCAAGAGCCGTGCAATCGCTAAAAACATTTACTAGGCTCTTTACCCCATCACCTACGTCAACAATAGCAAGAGAGGTACAATCACTAAATGCATCCTCACCTATACTCTCAACACTATCAGGAATTTCGATACACTCAAGCGACGTACCATTAAAAGCACCCTCGCCAATACTCTTCACGTTATTTCCTATAGTTACACGCTCAAGCCAAGTACAATTATAAAACGCCCAATCTCCTATACTAGTGACACTGTTAGGGATAACGATAGTGTTACCAACTATTTCTCCACCTATATACAAGTAAGCACCTTGACATAGCGGATTTGAACCGGCACTTGCAAACTCAATATTTAGCCAATCTTCTAAAGTTCCTTGATAATACATATTTTTAAGAGAAGTACAACTAATAAACGCATATGAACCTATATTAGTTACACTACTGCCCATAGTTATACTCTCAAGCACAGTACACGAACTAAATGCACTATTTTTTATATCTGTAACTCCGTTTCCTATATTTACATTTTTAAGTGCTTCACAACTACCAAATGCCCAAGCTCCTATCTCTTTCACGCCATTTCCTATAGTTACGTTTGAAAGCGCAGTGCAACCATAAAATGCAGAGCCGCCTATACTAGTTATGTTATTCCCTATGGTAATACTTTCAAGTAGGTCACAATAAAAGAACTTGTTAGTACCTATATCTCCATTTACACCATTTCCTATAATTACGCTTTTAAGTGACTCTGGGAAGTAAAAATCATCTAAATCACTAGTTACCCCATTTCCTATGACTATACTTTCAAGCGAAGAACAACCGTATATGATGCTTTTTCCTACACTCGTTACACCATCAGGAATTTCAATACCCTTGAGAGATTTGCAATTATAGAATGCATAATCTCCTATACTCTCAACACTACTAGCAATTTCGATACTCTCAAGTGATGTGCAACCACTGAATACGTTCTTTTCTATACTCGTCATGCCATCAGGGATAGCAACGTCGGTAACTAACTCCCCTCCTATATATAGATTAGCGCCGTTATTTAACGGATTTGAGCCTTGGGTAGTAAATTCAATATTTAACCAACCTTCTAAATCACCTTGATAATATACGTTTTTAAGAGAAGTGCAATTGTAAAATGCATTATTCCCTATGCTCTCAACGCTATCGGGAATAATAATGCTTTCAAGTGAGGTACAATCACTAAATGCATCCTCACCTATGCTCTCAACACTACTAGCAATTTCGATGCTTTCAAGTGAGGTACAACCAGCGAATACACTCTTACCTATACTCGTCATGCCATTAGGG
>JAFQWW010000061.1 GCA_017407285.1 Clostridia bacterium | reverse complement strand
TCTCTCTCTCTCTCTCTCTCTCGGCTCGAAACGGAAACCGCCACCCGATTCTATCTGTTCGATAGTAAGGTTTTCGGCGTATTCTATGTAGGCATCAGAGAGATAGAATTTCTCATCCACCTCGTCATCGAGGTACGCCCACATACCTTTTTCGAGAGGGATAGGAGCGGGAAACTCGAAACCACGGTTGATGTCCTTACGGATGCTTACCGCAAAGACACGCTCTCGGTTTTGAGGGATTCCGCAGTCCTTGGCATTGATAACTTGCCAATAGGTGTTGTAACCGAGTCGGTCTAACCATTCAAGCCACGATTCAAAATCGGAGATAAATTTCTTACCCACGAGGTTTTTGACATTTTCGAGGATGAGCCATTTCGGGAGTTCGTTATGCTCCTGAGCAGCTACCAAAAGTCTCTGCACCTCGTAGAGCAGACCGCTACGGGTTTCACCCTTGACAATACCTTTTTGTTCGCCCGCCACCGAAATATCTTGGCAGGGAAAGCCGTAAGTCCAAAGGTCAGCGTAGTCGAGTTTATCGACCACCGAGATGTCCCCGTAGTTGCGGGTTTTCCCGTAAACCGCCTCATAGGATTTGATGGCGTACTTGTCGATCTCAGAGATACCTACGATGCGGTGAGGGATGCCGAGGTTTATAAAAGCCTTACGGAACGCTCCGATACCGCTAAACAATTCATTTACCGTTATCACGAGCAACCTCCTCCAATATCGGGAGGAAATATTCATCCTCCGCAGCTTTACGAGCCTTGACTGCATCCTCGAAATCTTTGAACCGACCGAGAGAGATTCTCTTACGATGGAGAGATATGTAGGCGTACCACTTACGGGTTTCCTTATCCCAAGTAACACCCTTGACACCGCTCGTATTATGCTTGGGCGGTTTCTCCTCTCGGATTACTTGGAGGTTCGTGTGATACTTGATGTTTTGGGCAATCTGTCTTTTGGAATTTTCACCGATGACCTCTCGCCCTCTAACTCGCATCACCTCTTTTTGCAAGCATCCGCAAGAGAGTGTGGGTTTGAGTTTCTTGGTTATGTTGGATTTGCGGATAGATTTGACCCTACCGCACTCACATTGGCAGATAACATACCCCGGTCGGTGTATGTCCTTACCGATGATGGTTAATCTTGATCTTTCATCCATATTGGTCTCCTATACCAAGTTACAACCACACTTTCGGTAGTGAGAGCATCGTTTCTTGTAGGCTCGGGCGAGGTACTCGATGCTATCCACATAGTCATAGCAGATGGGGTCGGATTTCCCCTCAAAGGTTCTCTGTATTCGCCCTACCGACTGTACGATTATCGCATAATCCTTTTGTGGAGTAGCGAGGAATAATCGGTCGAGACGGGGAATGTCGAGGCCCTCCTTAGCCAGTTTGTAGGTCGCAAAGAGGTAACGCTTTTTACCGCTCCTCATATCCTCGATGGCTCTCTCACGCTCCGCTTTTGCCTTTTTGCTTGTCATCGAGCCATCTACCATCACGCACATTTCGGCGGGGAGTAGAGACATCAAATACTGCAAGTGAGATATTCGGTCGGAGAGGATGAGGTTGTAATGGTTTGAATTATTTGCGAGGTCGTTCGCTATGAGAAAGTTCCTCCGGGTGTTGGATGCAAGGTAGGAAATGAGATTGGTATAGAGGAGCGTTCCATCGGTGTCTAAGCACTCGGGGGAAATATGCACTCCCGTGTCCCTACGGTTCACCCAAACCGTCATTACTTTATCTGCGACCGCCTCATCGGGTACTGTGTAGGCAATGTTACCGAGATAGGAGAACATCTCAACGATGAGACCGTCTGCACGGTGAACTGTTGCCGACAACCCGTATTTATAACGGGCATTGAGACTGCCGATGACCTTACCGAACTGCGTAGCTGCGGTAGGTGTTCCTGCAACTCGGTGGCACTCATCCACGATGATGCAGTCGAACGAGTCTCTGTATAGGTTGAGGTTCTGAGTAGCAAGAGTTTGAACTGTTGCAAAGGTGATGCCTTTTCCGATGTTCACCTTACCCTCGGTGATTTCTCCGAAAAGGGAGCGGTCAAAATACTGAGCGGCCCTATCCTCACTCTGTTTGAGCAAGTCCTTGGTGTGTGTCAGCCACAAAGCCTTACACCCGAGTTTTGCTATGAGGGCAATACCCATCTGCGTTTTACCGCTACCCGCCTTACTTTGCAGGACACCTCCTCGGCTATCTGCGAGAGCATCTACGGCTAACTCTTGGTAGTCATAGAGTTCGACCGAACCTCCGTAGTCCACCGATCGGATTTCGGGATATTCATACCTTATCGCATCGTTTCCGTAGCGGAGGATGATGTCGTTCAGTTTCCCGTGAGGGAGAATGAGCGTGTCCCCATCTACTCGATACATATAGAGGTATCGGGGCGTGTTGCCAAGCCATTTACCCATCCGTTGCTTTTTGGTGTACTCGGGGTTGGTGATGACGAGGGTTTTCTTGCACCAGTCAAGCAGTCCCTCATCGTAGCCGGTAACATAGATTTCGTTCCTTACGACTATCCTCATATACCGCACCTCCGAAACCACTCATCGAGCGGGATGCCGAGTTCCTCGATGTCTTTACGATTGAGAACTCTTTTCTCCTGACGGTGCATCATCAGCACCATTCCTGAGCAGATGTAGATCGTATTGTCAGCCATCTTTAAGGCGTAGTATTTATGGGAGTTACCGCAGTAGTCGAAAAGCATCATTGAGTTACGCTGATTCTCCTCCATACGAGCGGTGTCAAACACATCGTCAGAGCAGACCTTAGCATCGATGATAACTCCGACATCGTTCTTGCAAGCAATGAGATCAACGGGTTGCCCCGCAGCTTTACTCGCAAAGCAATGTGCCCAAAAACCGTGCTTATAGAAAATCTGTGCCAACTCTTGCTCGAAAGAATTTCCGAGGCGTTTGTTATTCATCAGTCAGCCTCGACCAACTGTGCCTGACGGCACAATTTAAGATGCTTGGATGAGAAAACACAAGCGGGGACAACGCCGTACGCATAGTAGGCACGGACGTTGCTGAGAACACCCGAGGGATTGACACCACGGACATAGCTGGCGAGAGTCGGGCTCGGGGAGCAGTACCAAGGGGTGCAAGTCCACATCCACTCGGGATAGCCGGGAATGAGTTTGCGGTACTTACGAACCTGATCGCAGGAGAGGATTCCTACATAGTCCTCACACTTGCCGTACATATCGTCTCCGTTGTCGGCGGTGAGGTCGAGAACCATCGGAACGAGATGTCTCTTATCGAGTTTCTCAGCGAGGAAATCGTTGTTGAGAACTCTGCGGAGAGAGGAGTTCTTCCAGTTGTTGCTACGACCCGTATCGAACGGGATTTCCGAGATAGCCTTTGAGGTGATAGCGAGGATGTTACCATCGATGAGGTCGAGGGCAATCCATTCGAGACCCTTATACATAAAGCGTTCACCGGGTCTAAGAGTATTGATGTTTTCCATATTGTTTTTCTCCTTATTATTTAGAATTGAGGGATGGTTTCATCCGTGTAATGTTCGTTCATCCACGGGTACTTTTTGAGGAAATAGTCAACCAAGTCTTGACAATTATGCTCGGCTAACCAGTTCAGAAGAACTATGATCTCCTCGACCTTGCACCACTCGGCTACGAGAGCGAGAACCTTATTGATGTTGGTCTTATAGGTATGTACGAACACGCCCTTGGCGTTTCGAGCGAAAAAGTTTTCGAGGTTGAGGGTCATACGACCTCTACCGTGGTTGTAGATAATCTCAAATTCGGTCATTCTATCCTCCTTTACTTGACATTTTGAAATTTCTGTGGTAAAATAATAGAAACAGATTTTTGTTTACCGCTATTCGGAACTGCCATTCCGTTTGGCGGTTTTTCCTTTATGCCCCGAGGGTCATAAAGAGGGAGCATCCCGCAGCTCCTACGATCACTCCGATAAGGAATGTGATGCCCAACATCACGAGGGCAATCGTAGCACCATTGGGTTTCTTAGGTTCGTTTCCCATTCTTGTGTACCTCCTTGGGTTTGGGTGTGTACGGTCTCCCGTACTTTTTCTCGTACCACTTTGCAAAATCTTGGCGGTGGGTTTCGTCTTGAAAGAAATCCCGAACTACTCTGCACAACATAGAACCGATGGATTTTCCCTCATAAGCGGTTGGAACATTTACGGGCATCTCTTGTACTTATCCTCGTAATGTTTCAAGATTTCCACCGAACCCTCGATAATCTCTGTGGCTTTCGGGCCTCGGCGTGTCCCCTTGATTACGGAACTCAACTCGGTTTTGTCGGTAACGATACCTCGTTCCTCCAACTCGTTGATGAGCCAAATCTGAGAGAGACTGAATTTTCCGAGTTTCTCACGGATAAATTCTCTTTTTTCCTGCAAGGTTTTGACCTCCTTTCTTTATTTTTGTAAACAAAGATAGTTGACAAACTTGCTCTCTTATGATATAATGAGTGTACCACCAATCAAATACCATTGGAGAACCTCTGAAAACAGAGATGTGCAGAGGGTGTTTTTTCTATACCCTTTTGTCAACCAACCTTGTTTACAATACAGATTATAACAGAAAATTTTCTGTATGTCAAGTGGTTTTCGCAAAAAAGTCAGAAAATTTTCTGTAATTTTTGAAAGAGAGGTTTTTCAATGGGTTCATAAGGAGAATTTCTATGGAAAAACCGCAAATTGTCAAAGATTTTACCGAACAGATTTACAAAAGACTCGACCAAGCAGCCACCCAAAAAGGGTTGTCTTGGCGAAAAATCCTTGCTTTACTTGAAGAAAAAGGTATAAAACATAACAAAAACGCCGCATACGACTGGAAAATAGGAAAAAGTGATAGTTTTTGCAACTGTCTCGATGAACTCTGCGAAATCCTCGGTTTGCAAAAGTCCGAGATCGTTTATTTCAATCTGAGCGGGAATAATACCAACAATAATATCATCAATTCCATCAACGAAAGTCCAAATTCTACCCTCACCATTACAGAAAATAATCTGTCAAAGCAGGAGCGTGAGTTGGTGGAGATATACCGTAACCTCTCCCTTATGGGACAGATGGACTTGATTACCTACGCCCTCAAATTGAAGAACGGAGGACAGTGAGATGGATGTCGTTCTCTATATGAGGTACAGTTCGGAGAGACAAAACGAGCAGTCCATCGAGGGTCAGCAACGCATCTGTACCAAATTCTGTGAGCAGTACGGATATAATATTGTAGATGTCTATATCGACCGTGCCTTATCTGCGTTCCACGACACTTGCAAGCGAGTGGAGTTTCAGCGTATGATAACGGATAGTGAGAAAAGGCAATGGCAAGGCATCGTGGTATATAAACTCGACCGTTTTGCTCGTAACCGCTACGATTCTGCCACCTACAAAGCCAAACTCAAAAAGAACGGTGTCCGAGTAATCTCTGCGACCGAGAATATCTCCGACAACCCCGAGGGCGTTCTCCTCGAATCGGTCTTGGAGGGAATGGCTGAGTTCTATTCCAAGGAACTCTCGCAGAAAATCACCCGAGGAATGTACGAGTCTGCCCATAAGTGTCAGAACATCGGCGGGGTCGTTCCTCTCGGCTATAAGATCGTAGATAAGAAACTCGCCATCGACCCTCTCACTGCTCCCATCGTTCAAGAGGCGTTCCGCAGATATGCTGACGGGGAGACCGTGGCTGAGATATGCGAGAGTTTTAACAACCGAGGATTTAAGACATCCCGAGGAGCCTCGTTCAATAAAAACAGTTTCAAGTCGATGTTCAAGAATGTGAGGTACATCGGCACTTACACCTATAAGGATTTCCAAGTCGAGAACGCAGTCCCCGCAATCATTGACCGAGAAACCTTTGAGACCGTGCAGAGGAGGCTCAGAGCCAACGAGCAAGCACCGGCAAAGGCTAAGGCGGTTGTTGACTACATCCTCTCCTCAAAACTGTTCTGTGGGCATTGTAGCCGCCCTATGACGGGTGAGTATGGTACGGGTCGAAACGGAAAACACTACTACTATGCGTGTAGCGGGCGTAAGCGTTTCAAAGACTGCACCAAGCAGAATGTAAGGAAAGATGCCATCGAGTACACCGTAGCGAAAGCTGCAATGGAGCTGCTCAACGATGAGACCATCGAGTATTATGCCGATCTCGCTATGAAAGCGAACGAGGAGGAAATGAAGAATAGCACCCTCATACCCTCGCTCGAACAGAAAATCAAAGAGATAGACCAGTCCATTGCTCGACTGCTCAGGATGGTTGAGCAGGGTGCAGAGTCCCACGCTCTTACCGAGAGACTGAATGAACTGGAAAAAGAAAAAAGAGCCACCGAAAAGCGGCTCCTCAAAGAGAAATCTACCATTATAGAATTAGATAGAGAGATGGTGGTCTATTGGCTCTCCCAGTTCACCAAGGGAGACATCGATAACCCCGAGTTCCGCAGACACATCGTAGATATGTTGGTCAACTCGGTGTATGTCTATGACAATCCCGATGGGCCTCCCGAACTCGACATCGGCTTTAATTTAACCTCGGGAAAACACGCCCGAGTAACCTTGGAGGAGTGTAGGAGCGGTTCGGATTTGAGTTCCTATGCTTCACCAGAAAACGATAGGTTTTACCTATCGTTTTTTGCTTTTCGTTTTTTTGAGGGCAGCATTTCTTTCGGTGCAAGATCTCGCCGAATTTTTAGAAAATTTTTCGTTATTTTATGGTCTAAATTGCACGTGTAAAAATCGCGTGTAACCATATTTGTAACCATATTTTTGACTAATTTTTCAAACGGCTATAATTTTGAAAACAAATCAGTTGTTCTACATTCCAGTCAGTTGACTGACCAGGGAAAGAAAAGCCGATCGGGTTCTCCTACCGCGGACGAACGCACGATATTTTTTTGCTAGATATTTTCCTGAAACGATTGACTTTGAAACTCGCGCCCAGTATGATGCGGAACCGAAGCTCCCGAGCCGAGAGTTTCCCCTTTAACTTTCATAAAAAAGTCGACACTACCCCCTTAAAAAAAGTGCATGCTTTTTCAAAAGGGGTAGTTTGTCGCAACGTCGTGCGTTTACCGCAAGTCCGTCGCCTTGTCGTTCTGACGTCTTGTATTCTATTTGAACGCTGTCACCTGTCTACCGAACAGCTTCCGTCAGCCCTTATATTAATCAGACAGGACCACCCCGTGTAGCATGTTTAACGTGCCCTTCCCGACTAGCACGGCAGAAATCTAACTGCATACCGTTTCCTTATGATTTTTTTTGGCAATCTTCTATTCGGTCGTTCTCAAGGTCTGCCCTGTTGCTCACAACCCAACCCACCGGCTTTTTTGCAAAGGAGCCGGACACGACTATCTCAACCTTTATTATGTAGTTTTTTAGGAAACGCTTTGGCTTTCGCCTGTATTATATAATGTAAGTGAAAATCACTTAAACATCTGACTTAAACGATTTGTACTTTTCGCGGACATGGTTCAGCTCTACCGCTGCGCCAGTGTAATGAAAATCAGGATTAAATATCCCTTGTCCGCTGTACTTAAACTTTAGCATATTGCACGACGCAAACGTGCAGATGTGCTTACCGACCGTTTGGCGTGAAACTTTAAGCTGCTCCGCCACCGTGCTTTTATTAATGTTAAACGTTCCGTCATCTTCAGCCTCTATCATTAAGGCGAAAAGAACTTTAATTCCAACGTCGAGTGCATTGAAATTTTGCCTCGTTACTGCAATATTCATTAATTCCCCCTTTAGAAAAAATTTTTTGTTTTTGAAAAATGATTTTAGGTGTTAAAAATTTTTGCTCCACTTCGTTCCGCAAAAATTTGGTCATAACGTTTAATTTATACAACAATGCGGTAAACATTTTTTATCTCATTATCGGTATTAAACATTTTACTACGAAACTGAACGCACAAAAACCGCGCAACAGGGTTGGCAAGCCTTCCCCTGTCTTGCTTATTCGGTTTTTGCACGTTTCAGCCTTCTTCGTCGGCATCTTCGCAATCTTCGCCTTCGGCAAAGAATGCTTCGAGCTTTGTTTGTTTCTTTTTCGCATTGCTTTGAGGTGTCGGCTCTTCCGAGCCGTCACCTTCTGCTGACAATGCAAAAACGCCAGCCTCCGCTCCCGATGCCGCCTCTTCCTCTTCGCCATCTTCCGTACTCGACGTCTCTTCTGTAGGTTCTCCCTCTTCCGCCGTTTCCTCTTGCTCGACTTTATCGCCTTCCGTGCACGTGACGGACGGATCCTCTTTAGTTATTGCTTCGACGTAATAGCATACCTTGTTTAACTCTTCGAGAATATTAGTGTAATCTTCAAACTCGTCGAGAAAACTGTTTCTTATCTCGTCTTTATATTCACGTTCTAAACCAAACGCATATTTTCTTATTAACTTATTATTCTCGTTATCCTCGATTTTTCTTAAGTAGTTTTCAAACCATTCAAGCAGTTTCTTGCGACGTTTAATTTGAATAAGCCTTAAAACATACATTTTTGACTTTGCTTTTATATACTGCTTTTCTTGCCTTTCTGCGTCCTTTACTGTCCCTTCCATCAAACCGTTAAGTTTATCCTCAATTTTACATAACCCAGGAGGATTGATGTTGTCGGTCCTATTCCCCAATATGTCGTACACATCTAGACAACCAGAAATAGCTCGTTTAATCATTTCTTGCTTCGCAAACCCTTTACTAAAATTCAAATTTCCTCTACCCATAAATTTCATACTCCGTTTTTAATTTTGAAATCTTCTTCATTATAGCCTTCATAGAATAAAGGCTTGTACCCTTCTGAATCATATATGTTAAACACGTTATATACCGCCGTGATTTTTTCCTTACTACAATAATGCTTTTTATCCTGCGGTTTTGAATCTAAATATGCATCCATATTCCCTGCAGGTATAAAATCCACAAACCAATCTATAATCATTTCTCTATATCGACCATATCTTATTTTTCTTTCTCGCACAAATATCCCTTGAGACAAATCTCTTATCCTAAGATCTATAAGCATCGGTCTAGTTGTCGCCATGTATATATCTAAATTGTTGTGCCGATGTTTTTCATATGCAGAGAACTGATAAGGTTTTACCTTTCCGTCACGAGATGACAACCAGGTTTGCGCTTCGTCAATCCCTAACGTCGACCACTCCGGGATAAACTGGCATTTTACACCTTTAGGTGCTTCCGATTGAATACCGAAATCCTCTGGTTCTAGGTCAATGACTTTCCTAATGTTATGATATAGTTTAGTAAAATTAGCCTTTCCATTTAGATGTGTAAAATGTTCGGGAATTTCTCTATCTGTTCCAAGCAACCTATTAAGTTGCATCAGTGCGCGTTTTCCTTTTTTAATTCTCTCAACATTAAACGCACTTTCGTTGAGAAAATACATCATCAGCGACGTCTTTCCGATACCGTTTGTCACTCCCGATATAATCGTCATCATTTTTTTGCGTTTTCCTCTTGACTTTTGTCTAGTTTTTGAATATAATATAAGTGTCAGTTAGACAGATACGTCAACGTAACGTATCAACCCGAGTCAACCGTATGGGGGCTCGGTTTTTTCTTTTAAACTTATTTGAAATGGTTTTTCCATTTTTTAACCGTACTCTTATAAGTTTTTCGATGCTGCTTCGTGTCTCTTTGAACTTTTCTTTGTACGGTTTTTATTTCCTTTTGCGTCAACTTGTCGTTAGATTCAATAATATCACTTTTATAAATAGCTTTAAATGTCCCATCTTTTTTCTTAACGCCAAATATGACACTTGAACCGACGATAGACTCTTTGTCTAATGATGGATGATCTTCGGGATATAATATCAAACCTTCTATGTATGCAGTTCCTTTCTTTTCTTCTTTTGAGTATATTTTAGATACTGCCAAAGCTCCATCGTCTTTACGTTGCTGAACCGCCACTACTCGACGTGGTTTTTTTATGTGCGGTTTATCATTGAAAAACCCATCAGTAGTTTTATAAATTTTCCCCACGTCTGATTTCTTCTCTTGCATTACTTTCTTTCCTTTTCTTTTAGAAGTGCTTGCTTAAACGCTCCCCCAAACCTACTTTTGCAATTATTGATCCACTTGTAACCTACAGGGGCAGTTGTAGCACCTGTATCTTCTTTCCAGCCGTTCGGCTTGCGCTCATATACCCTTATTGCAGTAAACTGCTGATTGCCTTGCTTGTCTATTCCAGACTTACGCAACATGTACCGTTCTGTTTTTCTCGGTGGTGGCGTTGCTGGCTTTGTGGTCGTAGATTTTGCCTTTGCTGTCGAACTCTTGGAAGTTGCCGTCTTTTTGGACGCGGTTGTTTTCGACGTTGTTTTTTTGGTCGAAGTCCCCACCGTTTTTTTACTATTGTTTTTCATCTGTTTTCCTCCCTAAAGCGTTAGTATATTTTTTACTCATAAAGTCTTTACTTTTAGCCATTGCGGTTTTTTGCTGTTCAGCGGTAAAGTTTTTAGAAACGTAATCGTAATACGCTTTATAGCTTGCCTGCTCCACCTTTTCCGCTTTCTTAAACTTCTCTCCATAATGAGCATCTGTTTTTTTACGTTCTTCTGGTGTTCTGCAGTTTTTAAGTTTTATTGTCCAATCTCTTGGAATCCTTGCTAATTTATTCATATCTTTAACACTTTGAACTCTTAGAGCTTCCGCTTTCGCTACCTTGTCCGTCTTTTTGAACGCGGTCGTTTTCGACGTTGTTTTTTTAGTCGAAGTCACCACCGTTTTTTTCTTGGCATTCTGCCTAGACGCGTTTAAATTAGTTTTTTTGCTACTGTTTTTCATATATTTTCCTCCGTTAATTAAAAATATCACTATAAATAGATTCGATTAGTGAATCCACTGTATGCGAGGAACTTGTCCTTGCAAAAAGTCTGTGTACGTATGCTTTATGAGTGCTTACAGCTGCACTCTGCGCCGTTTCTATCCGAACGTTGACACGGCGCAGTTCGTCATCAGATAGTTTGTCTTCATCCCATAATGCAACGGCTATCAGATGCGCTTCAGTGCAGACTTGCAATGTCTTAAAGAACGGCGCATAGTAGTTCTTTTCGTTCTCGATAAAATCGAGTTTTTTGTTTAGTTCTCTTTTCGTGAACATCCTGTTTCTCCTTTTCGTCTTAACTGCACCCAAATAGTCCAAGTGCTCGCAAAAGCACTACTGCGTAAATTAATATAGCGCACAAAACCACGCCTATAATCGCCGATAAAACTATTTTAAACGATATATTCATATTGCTCGTATATATCGACACAAACAGCTTAACGACGGGCCAAACAAGAAAACAAGACAATATTAATATAATTAAGTTGGCTAACGTTATCCATTTATCTGCAGTCATATACCCTCCTTATATCGTCGGCGCAAGTCCGAAAAACTGTAATATTGCCATTGCAATAAACCCTACAAATACGCCTATTAAAAATCTGATCATTTATTTTTCCCTCCAATTATTCTTTCAGCCTTAACCCACCGAGATTATTGACTACGTCTATCACCCAGGGCACAACGTAAATTCCGACAATCACGCACAGTCCTATGCATATTAAAGTCAACAATATCTTCCAAATCAGCGCAGTATCGCTCTGCCACGTCTTCTTAAGTAGCTTAATCATAAAGAACAGCACGGTAACGCCTACTGCGCCACCGATAACGACAATCGCCCATGCACCTATTTCCCTCAAGAAATCTACAAAGCGATCCCAGAACCCTGGTTCTTTTTCAGGTTCAGGCTGTGGCGACGGCGTTATATCATTAAAAACGTTATGCGGTGACGTTACTGCAGCAACCGTGTAAACCTCACCATTTTGTTCAAAAAAGAATTCTAATATATCGAAATCGAGATATACTGCCTCTCGAGCAATAAAGCCATTCTTTTCATCACCAATATCTACCCTATAAAGACCGCTATTGCCATAATATTCACAAGCATCATAACGAAGAATCCAAACGTCACGACCTTCTTTACTTTCCGTTTCATAATATTTTTTTAGGTTGGGAACTTCTCCAACGTCTATGTAATATTTTTCAGAAAACTCTTCATCGGTTAGTGTAATATCATCACCATTAACTTGCACTAAAGGAACAATCGAACTCACCTGTGGATTTTCCTTACCCCACAATCTTTGCCACCAGTTTGTGTCGCCAGCATACTGAAACTCGAAACCCTCGATGTCTCCAGCAACGCTATTCGATATCGTATACGTGTGTTTGTTGTAACCGTAATTAAAATTACATAAACTATACTTGTCTATAGTATAAGCGTCTTCACTTAGGAAAAGATCTTCTATCGCCTTATCTTTCCCGTATTTAGTGACATAATCATAGTAGTATTTTTCAATATTATCGCCATCAAACCTATAATCTTTTGAATACTCAGCATCTTCATCAAGAAAAACCCAACCGTAACTTAAAATAGGATGATCATAAGTTCTAGGAAAAAAGAATGCATCACGATTAGTCCCACCATATTCAAAATGAATCGAACCCACGTCCCAATCAGCAGATAACATATTCGAATAAACCTCTAAACGAACTTCGCTCTTATCTATGTCAGCAATAGATACATTCACATATTTTTTAAAAATATCGTAATATTCTTTGTCTTCAAATATAAACATCCAGTTGGTAAAATAGTTCCAAAACTCCGCAGTAAGTCCCGAAAGTCTTCCGTACGAAGAATCGCCAGAATACGTTTCGGGCAAAGCAAAATAACAACTACTAATCTGATTAGACCAGCCGTCACCCTTTGACGAATAATCTGATCTCCAGAACGTATGAGTGACGTCAACTTCGCACGTCGGAAGATCGTCCGTTGATATCGTCGTAACGTTATCTTTCGTTACACACTTAAATATTCGGCTAACACCGTATTCAGTTGCGTTTGTTGCGCCCTCCTTAACAAGTTCCACACCCGAAAAACAATAATACCTGGTTTCTGAAGTTGGCATATTAAAGCCGGTTATCTTATATTTTAAAAACAAGCCTGATTCACTCTTACCAGCGAACGCTAACGTGTACTTGTTATAAGTCACTCTGAACACGTCTTTGTCGTTGTCTGAAAATCCGATCTGCGCTTTGTTTCTGCTGTCGTCTATATAGTTTGTCCTTTCTGGGTTATATAAGTAAAAATGCAGCTCGAACTGACTGCTATCGCTAAAGCCGTATTCATAGAACCTTATAAACGATAGCGACTTTATATCCTTAAACTCTTCAAGTGTTTCTGCTGATTCGTCATACGCAAAATCGTCCGTCGTTATTTCCGAGTCAGCCAGGGCGAAACTCGCCCCAGCTCTCGGCAATATCGCAGACGATATCAACAACACAAAAAACAGAAAAAACACTATAAATTTAAAACTTCTTATTTTCGTTTTACTTTTCATTGTTCCTCCGTTATATTAAGTTTAGAAAATAATATCCGAACCTGTATCTACACTTGTCGCTGGAAGTCTTCCCCAAAGCCTAAAAGTTTTTGTAAGTTTAGATTGAGGATCATTAACCCTAAGTTCGTAATACGCTTCGTTTAAAGCTTGTTCACTCATCGCCATAACTTCCGAACCCAAATATGTTCCAACAACTCCTTCAGCTATCGAATCATTTGTAACAGCAAGATCATAGTCAACAATGGTGTATTTTTGAGAAGGTACAATCTCATCACTCAAGCCTCTTATTGCAACATCACCAGTACTACCACAATTAACTTTTACATACTCTAGTCCATAACGATAACCATCAAAAAAACCTGAATTAAATGTAAATGAAATCCATGATTTCTTTCTGCCTAATTCAGACACATATTGCATATTCATATCAGAAATCTCATAAAAATTCTGTGTAGCAAACGATCTAAGATTAATCTTCAATACAGTTTCATATTCTGTTACATTTTCAAGAGAAGTTAAAACATATACATATGTATCACTAGCAGAAAACTCAACATCGACAGGTATACAATTAGTATCTCCGTAAAAATCGATTGAATCAACTTCGAATTCTATATCTAGACAACCATAATTAAACATGTAATACTCACCACGTTCTTCACTATTCATCAAAACCAAATTGTCATAATAAGAAGAATCATATGATAAATCAAAATCCCTAGTTACACCTAAGAACGTTGCTGTAAGCGTATCAGATAAACCGCCTGCACGTGCTGTTGCAGTTATAAGGATCGCGCCCTTTGCGCTGAAGTCTTTGGTGCAGCGAACTACTGCTTTAGGGCTACCGTCAGTTTCCTGAGTCAACGTTAAGTATTCGTCTATGCCTTCACTGCTACCGTTTGATTGCCAGGTCATAGTGAAATCTACTTGCTGAAGTGCTGACGTAGGAAGTATTGTCGCTACAATCGTACGTTCACTGTACGCTTCAGTTTGTTCGCCGGTACTCGTTGTGGTTGCCTCAGTTTCAGACATTGCACCCATTGAAAGACGAACGGATCTAACGCCTGGATAGGTTGTAACCTGTTGAGTTTGGTCACTACCAGATGACGAGCTTCCACCACTACCACTATTTGCGGTTTGATCACCGCCATTATTACTGTTACCACATCCAACCATAAAGATTGCACCCACGGCTAATATAACCGTTAATATTAAAGCTACTAATTTTTTCATAATTTTTCCTCTCTTTTATTTAATAAATAATTTTGCAAAATTCGATGCGCTGCCAAACCACCAGCGCAGTTGATCGTAAAAACTGATCTGATTAACTGAAGCACATATGCTCGTTATTATCGCAAAAGAAAATATCAAGCATATTGCTACAAGTAAAACGATACCAATTCCTGCTAAAAAATTTTTCATGTTGCTCCTTTTTTGTGTTGAATTTTTTTTAATTTCAGAGAGCCGTTTGGATTAATCTTTCACAACTAAGATTCGGCTCCCTGAACGATTAACGTTCCGCAGAATGGATGGAGAATCCCTAATATCAAAAAACACGGAACGGTTAAACCATATTAATGTGCCATTTTCTTTCTTTGCTTATCTTTAAGCTTGTCTATCTTCGTGCTATCGTTTATCGCTTCGGAATAGCTTTTTTTGGCAGTTCTCAAGGCTTCTTTCCTTTTTGGAAGGTCCTTATAGTCAATGACACCGCTAGTATAACTTATTGTTTTAGCGGATTTAATCTCTGCTTTCTTCTTTTCGTATTCCGCTTTAGCCTTAGCACGTTTCGCCCTGTACCCTGCCTTAGCAGCAGCCATCTGGTCCTTAAACGACATGTTTTTTTCATCGTATGCTTTATCCATAAATAGCCCACCTCCTTATATTTTTTATTTACAGCGTATCACCGCTAATTTCTTCTTTCTGCTCGTCCTTGCTATCTGCGACAACATCAACGTTCTTTTCTTCTTTCGGAAACATAAGTTCGTCGTATTCCTTGCACATCGGCAAAGCTATGAATATACCACACAGCACAACCGCGAAAGCAATTATTGCTAAGATTATCGCTACCCACATATATTTTCCCCTCTATTATTCAGAAAGTCCTTAAACTATCCTTAAACTCTTTATTCGTTTGCGGTTTAGGATTTTTCTTTAACCGTTGCCAAACTTTATTTGTTTGTTTGCTAAGCCATACCGCATTGCAGTTGTCGCAGATAAATACCGTCGTACCGTCACGGTATATTCCAAGTTTATCGTTTCGGCGCAGAGTGCGCTTTTTAGTTATCTCAGCGTTACACTTTGGGCAGTACCTATGAAGTTCTCTGCCGGTGTACTTGTCCTTATTTGTTGCATGTTTTTTCTTCCGTCTGCCTTCGCGTGCTATCTCTGCACGTTGCGCTTCAGGCGATATTATCATGCCCTGACTATTTGTTCTCCATTTACTCTGCACCACGTTACACCCCCAAATTCAATGCGTATGCCTTTACACGATTAAACACGTCCCCAGCCCAAGCCACCTGACCGAATTTTTTTGTCAAGGTTTCTTCGAGTATGATTTCCGCTTCTCTCGGTGAATAGCCACAATGTTCTTTACAGTCAGTTGACTGACGTTCTGAAAGGTTTAATCCTTTAAGCACTCGAAGTTTATCTTTTAGGCTATTCACAACCGTATCAGATAAAGGACATTTCTGCTCTTCTTCTAAAAGCTTGAAATCATCATAATATCCACTTAATATCGCATTGTAATTTTTTACTAAAAACAAAAAACTCTGTCGCGATCTTAAATACCTTGATTTTTGTATTCTCTCGTGTAGCGCGTTGAGATCTATCCCTTCAACGCCAGCACGCTCGTAATGTATAACGTTCGGGTGCAGATTAATAAATTCTTGCAAGGTCATGGCTGCACCCCCTTAAATCTCGTTAGCGTACCTGGTCATGTAGTCAACAACGTAAGTGCGTGCAGTCCCTGCAAGCGTAAACGTCATTCCACAATAAGGCATAACGTTGGCTTTCTTTAGAGGTTTACTCTTTTCTCTATCGTCTACCAAATGAAACTTTACTATCGTATTAAATCTTCTGGTGTATTCGCCAAACTCAACGTGCTCAGACCTGTAAAGTTTAACGCCGTTAATAAAATCCAAGCGGCGAACGGTAAGCCCCAGTTCTTCATTTTCCAGCACCAGGATAGGAAAATTATCCTTGTTGTCAATAAACGCTTCGCGCTCACCGCGATTTTTGAACGTCAACTTTTTGGGTTCAGGCGCAATTTCCTGCACCGGTTCATTAATCGCATCTTCAGCGCAGTCAGTTGACTGACTTTCTTCAAACATCTGAGCAAATTCCGCGCATTGGTCAGTTGACTGACTAAACTGTTCTGCGCCGCTCTGATGAAACTCTGTTATAGATTCATCTGCACCTAAGTACAACTGCCCGGCAGGGATATCTTCAGGTGCAGGAGCTGTCTTGGACGTCGTCTTTATAGGTGCAGGAACTTTTGTTTTTAACTCTCTGTACTTCTCAACGTACTTTCTTGGATCTTTTGCGACTTCTGCGTTTCCCAACAATCCAAGTCTTAAATAGTTTTGAGTTTTACAATCTACAATTTTTTTGTAATCTTTAAGTTCAGATTCTTTAAAATCTGCTGGCACGTTTTCAACCTGCCACGCAGTAAGAGGTAACATTTCAACGAGCTGCGTTTGATTATACTTATCGTATCTTGGGTCTATTTGCATTGTATATGAGATATACGACCCACCTTGATTATGTACACAATAACGGCGGTTAACTGCCATTAAGTTCTTAGTCGTAGTTTTCTTAAAGCCAAACTCTGCCTCTGCAAGTTCAAATATATCTGCATAGCCTAACGCCTCGTAGTACTTAAACTCTTCCGCCTCGTTTAGTCTAAAACCGATTTTGAAAAAGGATTTTTTTATATCGTTAAGATCCTCTTTCGTGTACTTAATAAAACTCTCTGCACAAGACAGGCTAGTGTTTTCACTATCATCAATTACTGTCAAATTTTTCATTGTTGTTTCTCCTATATTAATTTTTCTTTTTTGCTTTTATCCCAGGCTTTCGCCATTTCCGCGCTCTGGTCAGTTGACTGACCACAAGCGAACGCAACTTCCAAATACGCTCGAACGTATTTGCTTTCGCCCCTGTCCGCATAATTACCAGAGCATGAATTAACGTTAAACGTTTCTTTTAATTTAGCCTTTGCTTTTTCAACGTCCTCCGGCAAACCGTGTAGTCTAATCTTAATCATCATGTCCTCCAAGCAGTTCAAACACTCCTGCCGTTCCGTACTCTTCGTAAAACTCGCCTATCGTTGCAAATAAACTGTTTACAGCTTTTGCAACCTCGTTTCCCATCATAGCGTTGTAACCGTTCACAATCTTCTTTTTCTCTTTAACGCTCAATGCCTTTATAGATTCATGCAACCGTTTGGCAGTCGTTTGAGCATTAGCGTTAAGATCTTCTAACGGTATCTTAATTTTTATTTTCATTTATTCCTCCGCATGCAGCTTTGAGTTGACGTGTAACCATAACTGCGCCGTCGAGCTGCACTCTCTCAGAACACTCGGGTACACCGCGCAAGGGACAGTCTGCGCAGTTGCGCTCTGCTGATGAGCAGCAAAGCAACGCCTTGTCTATCTCGTCGTTCGTGAACTCGTCCTTGCTCTTAACGTCTTCAGTTATCTCCAACACCGTCATGGTTTCTTTAACGTCTTTAAAGCCTGCCTTTTTGCTCGTGCCGGGAAACTTGTCCTTAATAACGTTAATTAATTTAGCGTTCTCTTCGTTCGTTCCTTGAATTATTACTTTTGCCATTTTTTATATATCTCCTTAGTTTTTTTGCTCAAAATACTCAATCATACCGTTTCTACATGCGACGTTGCCGTCTTTGCCAAATTCGGCGCAAGGCTCTACGTTACCGCTCTCTGTTATCGGCTTGTTATGTATGCATCTAGCGCAGCAGTCACATGCGCCGTTCTCTATCAAGTAGTCAATTAGTTCAATCATTTTTTCTTCTCCTTTTGAGATTCTATCGCTCCAGAATGACGTCGTTTTAAGCGTTCTCGAGCATTTCTTTTATCTGCTCGTAGGTTTCTTTTACGGGGAAAAATTCCGGCGAACCGTCGTCTCCTGATTCTTTTATAGAAACATAAACTCGCAACCTGCTTTCCTTGTTGTCATAGACTTGATCAACTGAAAGGATTTCGTCTGCTCTCAAAAACTTCACCCTATGCACAAACTCAGACCCTGTTTTGTAATTATAGTCCAAGTTTAATTCGATAAATTTTGCCATGTCTTTTCTCCTTTTTCTTAGTCAGTTGACTGACCGGGGTTATTATTCTACGTAACACCAACTTTGTGGCGGTCTTATAAGTTTAACAGGCATAGCACCTCTTACAAACTCTTGCTTAAACTCGCTTAACTCTTTCGGCTTGTCGTAAATTTTAAGGTCGGATATGTGCCAGCCGTAAAACGGTATATCGTGGAAGTTCTCGCCGATATATTTTTTAAGTTCCGCATAAGCAAGACAAGAATTTTTAAGCAGTTCGCAGTCTTCGGGATTATCTTTATCGTTGCTCGTTATAATTTCAAAATCTTCTTCGCCGTCTTCGTCAATCCATTTGCGCCGTATATCCTCATAACACTCCTCGTCATTGACGAACTCAGCCGTGTATTCGTCTATCCTATCGCAAACAAATTCGCCAATTACTTTGCCGTTCCAATAATTACCAGCGACAAGACTTGTCGAATTGTGTTCGGTTACGGTAAGCGAAAGAGTACCGTTTGTGGAAGGTCTTAAATCATACAAATGCTTATACTTATCTTTCGTGCAATATATCAAGCACTTAAAAGGTGTTTCTATCTTTGGACGGCTCTTCCGAACTTCTATCTTCTTTTTGCCACTTGCTATATCTTCGCACCATTTTGGTTTAGTGCTGATTAATACTTTTTTCATATCAAAACCCTAAAAACAAGCAGTCCGCATAAAATACTAGACGGAGTTTTCTATCAGGCGCAACAACCAATAAATAACACTCTGCAAAACAGGTACCCGGGATTACTTTTAACACTCTATACTTCCCGGTATAATCCGTTGCGCCGTTTTCTCTAACCGCTACGTTAAATAATTCTTCTTTCATTTTGGATCTCCTTTATTTTTTCTATAACGTTCTGCAAATCAGTAATTGCTTGTATTATTTGACTTTTAATCTTTTCTTCAATCTTTGCATCAGGTAGAATCTTTAATAGTTCTGCCACATTCTTTTCAATAACGACAGGGTTTACTTTTTCTTTATTTTCCATTTTGGATCTCCCTTTTCTTGGTCAGTCAACTGACCGGGGTTATATTTTCTCTACTCCCATAATCTGATCGTTTCAGCCTTGCCCCTTGGCTTAAGGGGCAGACGAAACGATAACAAATAAATACAAAGGAGTGATAAACTAATTTTTAAGCAAAAGAATAAGGTTGTAGCTTGAGCTCCACAACCTTTTTCTTTTGCTTTATATTAACGACTTTACGCGTTAATCGAATTAAGTTAAGTGCTCAAGTATTTCAGTTTTAGCAGCTCTCGGTGCTGCTGGGCCGTTTATACCACATTGACTTTCTCCTCCTGTCGTGATATAATAAGTTTGGTAAAAAAATATATATCCAAGGAGGAAAAAATCAATATGTACACAAAACACCCGGAGGTGTATTTATGACAGATAGTGATATAATTTTAATTGGCTCTTTAATTGTTTCAATATTGTCCTTGTTAGTGGCAAAGTCTTCATTGTTGCACCAACGGACTTCTATATTTCCAAAAATAAAAATAAAACTAATTAAAAATTTTGACCCATATAGCGATATTTACCGCTACAAGTATGACAAAGAAACACAGTCGCTCTATTTGTTCGCAAAATTTGAGGTCGAAAACTATTCTCCTAACCGCGGCAGTATTTATCATTGTCGTTTACTTAAGCCAGTTAAAGATATTGATCCGCTAAATCTAAACCAAATTGAACAACTGCCTCTAAGCGTTCAAACAGAACTAAATAATTTCAATGTAAACTCTTCAAAAATATTTAATAAATGCTATATATCTGAGCCATATCAATGCAACGAACTTATCTTTGTATTTAAATTAAATTCATCTTGTATTGCTACGAACAAGAAAAAATTTAAATTAGTTTGCAATAATTTTGATATTGACCGTCATGTTTTAAGGTTAAAATTTTATATTCTTGGATTAAATTTCACGGAACGTATAAATTTTCGAGAAATGCTTGACTCACTACGCACTCAAGAAACAAAAGAATTTTTTAACGATATTAAGGAAGATAATCAGCGAAGGGCAAACGCCGCAGCAGTCAACAATTTGAAATACTCCTTAAAGCGAAAACCTTTACCTTTATTTTCAAAACTACTTAAAATGAGTAAGAAAAAAAACAACAATACTTATCACAAGCGATAAAATACTTACACAAAAAACAGCAATTTCCATTTCTTCCCCCTCACAAAGTAAAAAAGTCTTACTGCTTCTCTCTTCAGTAAGGCTTTTTTGTTTATTTTTCACCCTTTCGAGTTGAAAAGCATATTTACTTTGTGAGAGAAGTTAATCTAACTTATAGAATTTTATCTATGTTGTAGATTTTCTTCATTATAAATTCTATATTATAGATTTGTCAAGCATTTTTTAAAAGTTTTTTGTAAAATTTTCTATATGATAGATATTTCTAAGAAAATTAAAGATTTACGCCTTGAAAAAGGTCTTAAACAAAAAGACGTCGCTTCAGCAATTAATATAGCGACGAATACCCTTTCTCAGTTCGAAAACAACAAAGGACGCCCTAGTCTAGAAGTCCTTTCATTATTAGCCGATTTTTTTGAAGTATCTGTAGATTATCTTATAGGTAGAGAAGACGACTTCGGAAACATCGTTGTGTCCAGTCAGTCAACTGACCAGAATTTAAGCCTTAATGAAAAAGAAATGCTTGAATCATTCAAGCACCTGAGTTTATTCGAGCAGGATTCTATCCTTGTTCAGGTAAAAGCCCTCGCTGAAAAATACAAAGTGAAGAAATAAAAAATCCCCAGTCAGTTGACTGACTAGAAATTTTACATCGGAGAAAGGTTTATATGAAATGCCCTGGATGCGGAGCACAGCTTGCGCCATACGAAAAGAAATGTCCCTACTGCGGAACCTGGAGAGAAGAATTATCGACAAAAAAAATTAACAACCCTATTGACGAACCGCAAAAAAATACAAGCAATATTAAAGGTTTAAGTAAAAACAAGAAAACAACTCCTAGCAAAGAGGATTATTGGTTTATAGGAATAATTGCTACAGTAATATTCTTTGTTCTAATTTGTATTATTTCACTAATGGTTCAAAGTTGCTAATAGCAATATCGGTCAGTTGACTGACCAAATGCGCGCGTGCATGCACAGGCGCGTACGAGTTTTAATAAAATTAATAACTCACTTTTTCTTTAATACTAGTTTAATAGAGTAACTGTTGAAAAAGTGAGTTAAATTATGTATTACAAAAAATGATCTGTTTTGTTATATAATTACTCCAAAATTTTTGGAGGATCGCAAAATGGATCATAATAAAATTGACGTGTTATTAGGGTATTTAGCGGAGATTGGATCTTTTCTCTCCCAAATCAAATTCAGGGAGCGCGAAAACAGCCCTGATATTCAAGTATCTGAAGCCGTCGAGCGATATCTTGACGGCTTTAATATTTCACCTGCGCCGTTGCGCAACATCGATGTTTTACAAATGAATAGCCGCAACCTTAAATTAGTCAATTCTAATTTATTAAAAGGAGATAAAGAATTGATTAAACTTAAATACGGGCAAGGGAGTATTTCCGTTCGCCTACGTTACAACAAAAACGGCACAATTTACAAGACCTATCAAGGTAGATATTACGACGAGTTTGGGAAAGTCAGATCCGTTTACGGAAAAACGCAACAAGAATGTTTGCGCAGACTTAAGGAAGCGCACCCAACGAAGAAAGGTAAACCTACAAAGCAAATTTTTCCCACCGTGCAAGAGTGGATGCTGCACTGGTATAACGAGTATAAAAAAGGCACGATACGTCTATCAAGCCAGAGAGGATACGAGCAGCAAATGAATGCTTATATCTTCCCTGCGCTCGGCAAAATTAAATTGCCGGCATTAACCACCGACTATCTGCAGCACTTTTTTAATAAGATTGAAGCAGGGAACGTGCGGAAGAAAATTTACTTATTAATTTCCGCTTGTCTAAAAAAAGCGGTCCTTCTGAAGAAAATACAGTTTAACCCCTGCGATGCAGTAGAACTGCCGAAGTTCAAAAAGAAAAAACGTAGACCGTTTGAATATTCAGAGCAGAACGCTTTACTAGCTGAAGAAAGCAACGTCGCTCAAGCGTTTTTCTTTCTGTGCGCAACCGGCTTGCGTGTTGGGGAGTTCTTAGCTCTCACCAAAGACGATTTTTACCCCGACCAAAACTTATTCAAAGTAGACAAGGCAATCGTTCAGGGCGTTGAAGGCGAAACTAAGAGCGATGCCAGCAACCGCACCGTTTACTACTCTGAAGAACTTTTCAAGCACTTCGACGTTAATTTGCTCGGAACGTTTACTTATCCTGGCTTGCGTAGTGGGTTCTCACGTCTTCTTAAGAAACACGGAATATCCGGTGTTTCCCTGCACTGCACCCGGCACACGTACGCTACTATTTGTCATTCCTTCGGAATGAACGATAAAACGTTGCAATCTCAACTAGGACATTCCACGCTTGCTATGACTCAAGATGTTTACACGCATTTATTAAAAAAAGGAGAGTCAAAAATACGTACATATTTAGAGCAAATATGCACACACGTTCGTAACCATATCTAGCCTGATTCTATAATTTTTGATGCACAAAAACGGGGGTTTTTGCCCTCAAAACCCCCGTTTTTTAACATTTTTTACTCGCTCTTAATCAGTTTATCACTCTTAATCAGTTTATCACTCTTAATCAGTGGGTCCAGGGTTCGAGTCCCTGAAGGTGCACCAATAAATGATTCATTAGCTCAGCCGGTAGAGCACGTGACTTTTAATCACGGTGTCCGGGGTTCGATTCCCCGATGGATCACCAGAAACCCTTAAATCCTTAGTGGATTTAAGGGTTTTTGTTATTCATTGTGGTACAATCTAACCCCTCGGTTTCGTATACAAGCAAACATGCTCATAAGAGTGTGTTTTTCTTTTACCAAAAGATACAAATTTTATCATAATCACTTTACAATCAAAATCTTCCTTAACTCTTTTTTTCTTTCCTTATAATCAGGCAAGAAATTTGACAACGCCACATAAAACTTTTTAGAATGGTTAGGCTCAATGAAATGCGTAAATTCGTGATAGACAACGTACTCAACACACTCTATCGGCGCATTGATTAGAGCATAGTTGAAAGTCAAAATTTTACGCACGAAGTTGCAACTGCCCCACCTTGAAGTCATTTTTCTAAACTTTATCGTGGGAAAATCACCACAGTATTTTTTGAATGCTGGATATATTATTTTGCAAAAGTTAGTTACAGTTTCTTCAAGTTGATTATAGAGCCACTTTTCTAAGACTTTTTTCTTTAGCGACACGTCGTCAAAATCTTTAACGTAAAGATTTATAAAAGGCTCGTCTTTTTCAACGTGATTCTTTTTCGCTAAAAAAACTTTCAATGTCAAATCTTGCCCGAACACCTTAATGGTTTCCCCGTTAATATACTGTTTAGGTTTAGGCAAAGATTTTTGCATTTTACCGTACTGTTCTAACGCTCTTAAAATAAATTCTTGCTTTTCTAAAATAAACCTTTCAATCCTACTTATCGGTACTCTCGGATTTGCCGACACGGTAATGGTTTTATCGGGCTTAATTCTTAAATTTATATTTTTAACCCTTTTTCTCTGCAAGTCGTATTCAATTTTTCGGTCTAATAATTTAATGCGTTTAATCATTTTTCGCCATGTACGTAAATCTTTATTCCATCTCTTAAAACATCTTGAACTAAATCAATATTATTTTTTAAATTCAAAATATCAAGTAGATTTATTTTTTTCTTTAAGTTTTCACGCAAAATTTCAACCATCTCATCAAGATTATAATTATCTTCTCTTACCAGCACAAATATATCAACGTTGCTTGTCTCGTTTTCTTCGCCTTTAGCATAAGAACCAACGAGATATGCGCATTCGATATTATATTCCTTAAAGATACTCTCACACACTTCTTTAATTTTTTCAATACTTAAAAGTC
>JAFQWW010000060.1 GCA_017407285.1 Clostridia bacterium | reverse complement strand
TCGTAATGGTATGATTGAGATTATAAATAACACGATTATCATTAGATAAAAGGAGAAAGGTTATGATTATTGATATACACGCTCACGTATACAAACATCCTTTGCCGTACGTTACTCGTTTTTTAGATCCCGAAGAGTTGATTGCAAGATACGACGAAGAAGGGGTAGATAAAGCGGTATTATTACCAGTCGTAAATAACGAGATTTATTTTCCTCAATCAGTAGACGAGATTTTAGATATAGCAAAGGCCTATCCCGATAGATTTATCCCTTATTGTAACGTTGATCCGAGGGCGATGACCAATTCGGCAAACGCTCCTTTGTATAAAGTTTTGGACTATTATAAGAATAAAGGTTGCAAAGGTGTGGGCGAGGTTATGCCCAATATGCCTTTGATGCATCCTATGGTGCAAAATCTCTTCTCTGCCGCAGAACAAGTTGGTTTGCCCTTAGTGTTTGATGGATCGGACCAGTTGACGGGGGATTTCGGATTGTACGACGATCCGGGACTTCCGCAACTAGAGCATACTTTGCAACGTTTTCCCAAACTAAAGATTTTTGGACATGGTCCTGTGTTTTGGCACGAACTTGCAAAACTTAAAACTCCTGCAGAAAGAGCCTATATATTCAATTTCCAAGGAGACGATCAAGTAGGTAGACCGGGTGAGGGTAAATTCGAAGAGGGTGTAGTTCCTACGCTTTTGAGAAGATATGAAAATCTCCACTGCGATTTATCGGACGGAACGCCTATATATTCTTTCAAAAGAGATCTCGATTACGCAGGAAAATTCTTGACTGAGTTTCAAGATAGGTGCTATTTTGGTACGGATTATTGCAATATTAGTACCGATATCAATCCGTATATCAATTTCTTTAAGGATATGTTATCCTCAGGTCGTATCACTCAAGAGGTGTACGATAAGATAATGTACAAGAATGCAGTTAAACTCCTTGATATTGAGTAAAAATGGGAGAAAAGACTGAAAAAATTCTAAAAAAGTAGTGATAATTCCTTGCAATAAAAACGCATTTATGGTATTATTACTACTGTTGAGCCGGTGTGATGGAATTGGCAGACGTAGTGGACTCAAAATCCACCGCTAGCGATAGCGTGCCGGTTCGAGTCCGGTCACCGGCACCATCGGTTGACTCGTACTGAGTCAGGATAAAAGACGGATGCGAGAGCATCCGTCTTTTTTTATCCCTCCATACGACTCGTCAACCTTGAGTTGAGAGGCCGGATAGTTCGAAACTGTGGTTCGGCTTCGCCTCACAGCGCTACGCTCCCCGAGTCCGGAAACCTTCACCATCGGTTGACTCGTACTGAGTCAGGATAAAAGATGGATGCGAGAGCATCCGTCTTTATTTTATCCCTCCATACGACTCGTTAGCATTACTCAGTAAAAAAGGCTTTTACAAATAAAAAGAATAAATATTGCAAAAAGAATCGTGTCGTGTTATACTGTTTTAAATTAATTGAGGTGTATCGTGAAAAAATATTCGATTGGCATTGATTTTGGTACTCTATCGGGTAGAGCTGTTTTAGTTGACGTGGAAAACGGCAAAGAGATGGCGTCGGCTACTAAGGAATACGCACACGGCGTTATGGATGAAAAATTAGCGTATACGGGGGAAAGTTTACCACCGTCTTACGCCCTACAAGATCCAAACGATTATTTGAGTACTTTAGAAGAGGTTGTTCGAGAGGTCGTAGAAAAATCCGCTGTAGATAAATCTCAAATAGGTGGACTTGGTATTGATTTTACGAGTTGCACCGTTTTACCCGTGGATAAATGGGGTAATCCTTTGTGTAATTTGGATAAATACAAGGCCAATCGTCACGCTTACGTAAAACTGTGGAAACATCACGGTGCTCAAGCCTACGCCGAAAAAATGACGAGGGAAGCCAAAGTGTGCGAAGAGATTTTTCTTGAAAGATTGGGTGGGGTGGTATCTAGTGAGTCTGCTATACCAAAACTCATGGAAATCATGACTGAAGCTCCAGACGTATATCAAGACTGTGCTCATTTTATTGAGGCTGGTGATTGGTTAAATTGGGTTTTGACCGGAAGATTGACTCGAAGTTATTTATTTGCCGCATTCAAAAATGCCTACGTTGAGGGCGTTGGATATCCTAGTAAAAAGCTCTTTTCTTCGTTGGATAAGAATCTTGAAAAGGTAATTGAAGAAAAGTTTAGCGGTCCAATATTGAAAATGGGGGAAAAAGTAGGAAATATACGTCGTGAATGGTTAGATAAATTAGGCTTATCAGGCGAAATCGTGGTGTCTACTGCAATTATTGACGCACACGTTGCAGCTCCTGCCGTTGGTATGAAAAAATCAGGGGATATGTTGGGCGTTTTAGGAACTTCGGCGTGTTATATGTTGGTAAGTGATAAAGAGGTTAAGGTTCAAGGAATTTGCGGAGTCGTAAAGGACGGACTTTTGCCGAATTTATATGGTTACGAGGCAGGACAGTGTTGCTTTGGGGACCATTACGCCTACGTTGCAGAGAATATAACGCGTGCTGAATACGTGGACGAGGCGCGAAAAAATGGCGTATCTATGCTAGAATTACTATCTAGCAAAGCCGAGAAATTAAAGCCGGGGGAGAGTGGTTTAATCGCTCTAAATTGGTGGAACGGAAATAGAAGTATTTTGGTAGATTCTAGTTTGACGGGGTTGTTCCTTGGTATGAATTTGAACACCAAGCCCGAGCACTACATGAGAGCGTTGATGGAAGCAACGGCGTTTGGTGCAAGGAATATAGTGGATAATTATAAAGCGCACGGAATCGAGGTTTCAAGGTTTATAGCAACGGGCGGAATTGCTCGTAAAAATCCTTTCTTGATGCAACTTTTTGCCGACGTGTTAGGACTGAATATTTTGGTTGCGAACAATCCTCAAGCCCCTGCGACGGGAAGTGCTATAAACGCGGCGGTTGCGATGGGCGCATACGATAATTTTACCTTTGCGATAGAAAAAATGGCTTGTGATTACGACAAGATTTATTATCCTAATTTAGATAATAAAGCGGTGTACGACGAGTTGTATTTAGAATATATAAAACTTCACGATTATTTTGGAAAAGGGTGTAACGATGTTATGAAAACTCTTGGTAAAATAGCGCGTAAAGCATAAAAAAATCGATGCGTGCATATGCACGCATCGATTTGCAAATAGAGAACTAATTATTTTTTGGAACTAACTTTGCGTTGTTTGCTAACCTTTTCGGAAGATTCCATTTTGCTTTTACATTCGCTATTTGCGGCTGCTTTAGACGCACACTTTTTACATTTCATACTTAACACCTCCTACAATAAATAATTTGTTCAAAAAATGATTAAATATGCGTTAATTCTATTTGACATATTTCGAAAAAAACTATAAAATAATAAAAATGTTCATTGGCCTTATTTTTGGCGAAAAAAGGAGTAAACATGGGTAAAATTTTGAAAGAAGGTCTTACTTTTGACGACGTACTTCTCGTTCCTCAACGTTCCGAAGTCGTTCCCAAAGACGTCAATCTTTGCACCGAACTTACTAAAGATATAAAATTGCGTTTGCCGATCATAAGTGCGGCAATGGACACCGTTACGGAGTACGAACTTGCTATTGCTATGGCAAGAGAGGGTGGTATCGGTATTATCCACAAAAACCTTTCTATCGAAGAGCAGGCATCTCAGGTTGACAAGGTTAAGAGAAGCGAACACGGCGTTATTACCGATCCTTTCTTCTTGGCTCCCGAGAATATGGTTACTGAAGCCCTCGAACTTATGAGAAGATACAAAATCAGTGGTGTACCTATCGCAAAAGAGGGCAAACTCGTAGGTATATTGACCAACCGTGATTTGAGATTCGAGACCAATTTTGATCAACCCATCGCAAACGTTATGACCAAAGAAAATCTCGTTACCGCACCCGTTGGTACGACTTTGGCAGAAGCGCAACAGATTTTGGGCAAACATAGAATTGAAAAACTTCCTATCGTAGACGACAATTTTATGCTCAAAGGTCTTATTACTATTAAAGATATTGAGAAAAACATTCAGTATCCTAACTCCGCTAAAGACAAGAACGGCAGACTTTTAGTTGGCGCATCTATTGGTACGGGTAAAGGATATATGGATAGATTGAACGCTTTGGTTGACGCTAAAGTAGACGTGGTTGTAGTAGATACTGCACACGGACACAACGTTCAAGTTATAGAGATCGTTAAAGAGATCCGTAAAAAATATCCAGATCTTCCCCTCGTTGCAGGCAACGTTGCTACTGCTGCTGCTACTCACGATCTTATCGAGGCAGGCGCAGACGTAGTTAAGGTAGGTATCGGACCTGGATCTATTTGTACGACCAGAATTATTGCCGGTATCGGCGTACCTCAAGTTACCGCTATTATGGATTGTGCGGAAGAGGCAGACAAATACGGAAAGAGAATTATTGCAGATGGTGGTATCAAATATAGTGGTGACATCGTTAAGGCGTTGGGCGCAGGCGCAAGTGCCGTTATGTTAGGTTCTATGCTTGCTGGAACTAAGGAAAGTCCGGGAGAAACCGAGATTTTCCAAGGCAGAAGATTTAAGACCTACCGTGGTATGGGATCTCTTGCTGCTATGGCTGCTGGAAGTCGTGATAGATATTTCCAAGACAATGCAGTTAAACTCGTTCCCGAAGGCGTTGAAGGACGCGTTCCTTACCGTGGAGAACTTTCCGACATTATATTCCAGTTGGCAGGCGGTATCCGCTCTGGTATGGGATATTGCGGTATGAAGACCGTGGAAGATCTTAGAACGAAAGCGCAGTTTGTAAAGATTTCTAACGCAGCGCTTATCGAGAGCCATCCCCACGATATATCAATTACCAAGGAATCACCGAACTACAGTACGAGAGGATAAAGACAAGCCGTTTCGGTTACCGGAACGGCTTTTATAAAAATTATGGAAATAGGATTGAGTACGGCTTCATATTTTGGAAAAGCGCTAACTGAGGATTCCTTTGAACTTATCCGTCAAGCAGGAGTCGAGGTGTGTGAGGTTTTCCTTACCACTTTTTCGGAATACGAAGTGGAATTTGGAAAATTACTCAAAGAAAGATTGGGTAATTTGAGGGTTCATTCCGTTCACACCCTAACCAATCAATTCGAACCCCAGTTATTTAATCGTGCAGACCGTACGCGTGCAGATGCGTTTAAGATTTTGGACAAAGTTTGTCAAATCATGAAAATCCTTGACGCAAAGTACTACACCTTTCACGGTGCGTCCGTTTTGAAAAGAAGTCAACTAAACGTAAACTACGAATACGAATGTTTACGAACTCGTGAGATTTGTGAAAAGATCAAGGAATACGGGGGAGAGTTGACCTACGAGAACGTACATTGGGCAACCTATAGAAATCCGTCCTTTATGGAAGAATTACACAAATATCTTCCCGAACTCAAGACTTGTTTGGATATAAAACAAGCAATGCAGTCAGGTTTTGATTATAAGGAATATTTACGAGTAGACGGAAAAAGTTTAAAAACGGTTCACGTATGTGATTACGACGGAGACGGATTATGTCCTCCGGGGCGCGGAAAATTTGATTTTAGCGAGTTTTTTAAGCGTTTGAGGGACACAGGTTACGACGGACCGATTATGATAGAGCTCTATTCTCGTGATTACGATAGTTTTGACGAGGTACGAGAGAGCGTAGATTATTTGAAAAACATTTTAGAAAGGATATAGAGAGGAGGTAATTATGTCTAGATACACAAATAAGGATTGGCGTAATTCCATGCGCTTAAGATTTGATTACAACAACATGATGGCTGAATACATCGGGGACGAAGGTATTACTCGTGCCGAACTCAAAGAACACGCGTCGCTTGCTCGTTCTGCTCATTCCGATTTCAAACACAATCGTGGTACGGGAATGATGGGTTGGACCGAACTTCCCTACAACCAAGGCGAAGTAGTTACCGATATTCGTGCAACTGCTACCGAAATTCGTAAAAAATACAGATATTTCGTCGTTTTAGGTATCGGTGGATCTGCACTTGGACCTATTGCGCTTTTCCAAGCGTTAAATCATTTACATTATAACGACCTTCCCCAAAAGGTTAGAAAAGGACCTAAGTTCTACGTTGAAGATAACGTAGATCCCGAGAGAATGAAAGCTTTGCTTGACGTTATAGAGCCCGAGAAAACTATGTTTAACGTAGTAACGAAGAGCGGTTCTACCAGTGAAACTATGAGTCAGTATCTCATCATTATGGATATGCTCAAAAAGTTGTACGGAGATAAAGCAAGCGAGCACATGATTGCAACCACCTCTAAAGAGAAGGGCAATCTTATTAAAATTGCAAAACAAGAAGGACTCAAAACCTTCTATATTCCTGACGGTGTAGGCGGAAGATTTAGCGAACTTTGTCCCGTTGGATTGCTTGCCGCTGCAGTTTTGGGCGTAGATATCAAAGAATTGTTGTGTGGTGCTGCGTACGCTGATAGCATTTGCTCCGGCGCAGATATGTTCAAAAACCCTGCATTGATGAGCGCAACCTTGCAATATATCGCTATGCAAAAAGGCAAGAATATTTCCGTTATGATGCCTTATACCGATAGTTTGAAATACGTTGCAGACTGGTACTGTCAGCTTTGGG
>JAFQWW010000059.1 GCA_017407285.1 Clostridia bacterium | reverse complement strand
CTCCTAAGTCCTTCCCTGCAAAAGTTACTAGACTTTTGTGGGAGAGATTTTCTATAGGACTCCCCGGATTTATCTTCCTACCTTGCGAACTCATAGACCGCAACGGAGATAATTTGAAAAAATGCGTTCTCTCTTTTGCCAAACTTTGGAATTTGAGTCAAGATTTCCAAGATTGGGTAGAAAAAGAAAATATCTTCACCAATACCTTGGTTGACCGCATCAACACGGGCTATCCTAAAGACGAAGATTTGGAACTCAAAAAGACGGATAATATGCTCAACACCTCGGAATATTTCCATTTGTGGGTAATAGAAACCGACCACGATTTGGGACGAGAAATTCCTTTCAAAGAGGCTAACCTAAACGTTATCATAACTTGCGACAAGTTGGAGCGCTACAGAACGAGAAAGGTTAGAATCTTGAACGGCGCACACACCTCTATGGTCCCCTACGCACTCTTGAGCGGACTTAAAACGGTGAAAGAGTGTACGGAAGATAAAGTTATGCGCGCTCATCTTGAAAAATGTGTGTTTGAGGAGATTATTCCCACCCTTGATCTTCCTAAAGCAGAACTTGAGGACTATGCAAATAGCGTTATAGAGAGATTTGAAAATCCCTATATCAAACACTATCTCTCCTCTATCGCTCTAAACTCGGTATCTAAGTTTAAGGTAAGAGTTCTCCCCTCTATTTTAGAGTACAACAAGCGTTTCGGTCACTACCCTAAAACCCTCGTTTTCTCCTTGGCAAAACTTATCGAGTTTTACAAAAAGGGAGAACCCAACGACGACGTTGAGGTAATGAAGTTTATGAAAGAGCGCTCCGTTTTGGATATCCTTAAAAATACCGATTTTTGGGGCGAAGATTTGAGTGATTTACTTAGCATGGTGGAAAAAGATGTTAATAAATAAACTTGACAACGTTAGAGTAGATATCACGGACGGACACAAATACGCCGTCCGTGATATTGCTTGTGGTGAAAATATAATAAAATACGGCAATCCTATTGCCCACGCAACCAAAGATATAAAGGCGGGCGAACACGTTCATACTCATAACGCAAAGACTAATCTATCGGGAAATTTAACCTACGAATATAATCCTGATTTTCAAGATAATAAAAAACCGTGCACAAAAACTATTTTAGCGTACGAAAGAGCTAACGGAGATATAGGTATTAGAAACGACGTATGGATCGTGGTAACGGTAGGTTGCGTAAATAAACTCGCGGAGCGTATCGCTCGTAACACAGGCGCTATTGCCCTCACCCACCCCTACGGTTGTTCCCAACTTGGCGACGATCACGAACTCACGCGCAAAGTTTTGAAGGGATTAGTTACTCATCCAAACGCAGGTGGAGTGCTTGTGTTGGGATTAGGTTGTGAAAACAACAATATCGATTCCTTTATGCCCTTGCTAGAGGGTAAAAATTTGGATAGAGTAAGATTTTTGACAGCGCAAGATGTACAAGACGACTACGCTGAAGGCGTGAAGATCGTGAAAGAATTACAAGCTATCGCAGAGCAAGATAGGCGTGTGGAAGTTCCTCTATCCAAACTCAAAGTTGGTCTTAAATGCGGTGGAAGCGACGGACTTAGCGGTATTACGGCAAATCCCTTGCTTGGTAGATTTTCGGACGAACTCGTTGCTATGGGTGGTACGAGCGTATTGACCGAAGTGCCTGAAATGTTTGGAGCAGAACACCTTTTGTTCAAAAGATGCGAGAGTAAAGAGGTGTTTGATAAAGCGGTTAATTTGATAAACGATTTCAAAGATTACTATACTCGCCACAACCAAGTTATTTATGAAAACCCCTCCCCCGGAAACAAAAAGGGTGGTATCACGACTTTGGAGGAAAAATCCTTAGGTTGCGTTCAAAAAGGTGGACTAGGTAAGGTCGTAGACGTATTGGACTACGGTGACACCCTTAAAAAATCTGGTCTTAATATGTTGAACGGCCCGGGTAACGACATAGTTGCTATCACAAACCTCACGGCGTGCGGTGCGCATTTGATTTTGTTCACGACGGGAAGAGGTACTCCCCTTGGTGCACCCGTTCCCACTATCAAGGTTTCAACCAACAAAAACCTCGCGACAAACAAATCGGGTTGG
>JAFQWW010000058.1 GCA_017407285.1 Clostridia bacterium | reverse complement strand
TCTCTTGCGCCTACGCCGATGTCACCTGCGGGAACGTCGGTGTCTGCACCGATGTGGCGTTGAAGTTCGGTCATAAAGCTCTGACAGAATCTCATAATTTCTCCGTCGGATTTACCTTTGGGATCAAAGTTGCTACCACCTTTACCACCACCCATAGGAAGGCTGGTCAAGGAGTTTTTCAAGGTCTGCTCAAGTCCCAAGAACTTGATAATAGACAAGTTAACAGAAGGATGGAAACGCAAACCACCTTTGTAAGGTCCGATTGCGCTATTGAACTGTACTCTGTAACCTTTGTTTACCTGAACGTTGCCGTTGTCGTCTACCCAAGGTACACGGAACATTACTACTCTTTCAGGTTCGCAGAAACGCTCCAACAAACCGATTTTTTCGTACTCAGGGTGCTTGGAAATAACTACGTCCAAGGACTCTAAAATCTCGGTTGCAGCCTGATGGAATTCGGGCTCGTTAGGGTTGTTTGCTTTGAGAGTTTCTAATACTCTGCTTGCGTAAGCATTCATTTTTGTATCTCCTTAAAATTAAATTTCATTTAACATATGTAATTATATCACTCGCTTTTTCAAAATCAAAATACTTGAATGGGGGTAAATGGCATTTTTTTTGCAAAAACCACCATTTTTTTTGATTTTTTTACTCCAAAACGGTAAGGATTTCTTCCAACCTTTTTGTTTGTTCACTGGACAAAAAAGGAAGTACGGTTTTTTTGAAATTTTCTAGTTCTGCTTTATTAAATCTTCCCTCCGCTTTCGCTCTATTGACGCTACTAACTAACTCGCTCATCAATTCTTCTTCGCTCCTCCCCGACCTATCTTCTATCATTTTCTCAACGCTCTCTTTTACCTTTTCTTCTTTATCGATTCCATTATAAATGCTTTGCTCTTTTACCTCGCTTTTCTTATTCTCTGGTCTAAAATTTTTAAAATCTCGCATTTTTTTTGCCTCCTTTTTACACTTTACAATATATGTCTGCATATACTGTTGCGTGAGGATATTATGGATGAATTATTAAAACTTTTTTCGGGAATAAACGGTGCTAATAGTGGAAATATGAGTGAATTGCTCCCTCTTTTTGCCAAGCTTATGAGCCAAACGCAAGAAAAAAAGAGCGTGGAATTGACCACGCTCGATTTGTCAAAAGCGTTATTCGAACTGTGTGAAGACGGTCAACTTAATAACTCAAGTGCGCGAGAAAATTGACGATCTTCGCTCAAAAAATTGCCTCCGCGATTAAGAATATAATTTGCGCCTTTCGGGGTAAAACCTTTGTCGTTTATGGAATACGTGTCCCCCGTCGCCCCTTTTACGTATTCAGATACGCTTGATAAAAACTCGTACTCTCCTACCGTTAGTTTTATCTTGAATGCGGGATTTTGTGCGTTAGGGAAAGGATATACGCTTTGCGCCACCCCTTTGCCGTAGGTAGTGCTTCCAACTATCTCGCAACTATTATTCACGAGCATAGCACCTACTAAGGCTTCTGACGCAGACGCCGTGTTTCCGTTTACTAAAACGACTATTTTTCCCTCTCCGTTTTTGAATATATACTCGTTATTCTCCGTCTTATAGGTATAACTCGTACCGTCTTTATATTTTAATTTTATAACCGGGACACCCTCGCTCTCACTTTTTATAAAGAACTCCGCCATTTTGACTAAAACGCCACCTTCTCCCCCTAAATTTCCACGAAGATCTAATACTAGTTTTTTCTTGCCGTTTGCGTGGAATGATTGAATAGCTTCTCTCATTTCATCCTCTGCTCCCGAGGTAAAAGATAACAATTTTATATATCCCACGTCTTGAGGTACGGGGGTATCGAATCCCATATTGGAAAAATCGTTTATTTGATAGACGTAATCTTCCTCTCTTACGCTAGATACGACCTTAATATCTCCAGATATCGCGCCACCCCTCTCTTTTCGGACTCGAAGTACTATCTCCTCGCCCTCGCGTTTTGCAGGGTTCATCAAGGTGGAAAAGGTTTGTGTAAACTCGTGCTCTACCCTAACGCCGTTCACGGAATATATAAAATCTCCCGATCTAACGCCTGCTAGATAGGCTGGAGAATTTTCTTCCACGTGCTCCACTCTAAATTCTCCACACACGTCGTACGATATATATATTCCGATGGTGGCAACCCCCTCTCCTCCACTCTCCATATATATACCCGAATAGTTATCTAAAGAGTTTAGCATGCCTTGAACCGCGCCCTCGACTAAATCCTCGCCCGACACGTCCTTATAGTAATGCTCTTTGATAAAATTTAAGGCTTGTAAAACCATTTCGTACTCGGAAGACGATTTTTTCCACCAATTTCGCTCCACGTTTATTCCTAAAAAATATCCAACGAATAAAAAAATCAAGCATAATAAAACGGTCAACACGCCGTAGAGTGTTGACCTTGCGCTCGACTTGTCGTCAAGCATTCCTTCGTTTTTGAAAAAACTATTTTTCTTCATTGTTAGTTCCCATTCTATAAATAATTTCTAGTATTCTAAAGGTAACTGCATCAGAAAAAACTCTAATATTTAGCCCGGTATCACGCTCAATCTTATCCAATCTATACATAAGCGTGTTACGATGAATATACAAGCTTCTTGCAGTCTCGGAAAGATTCAAAGAGTGATTCATAAAAGCCTCTGCCGTTCCCGTCATATCGCTATCTCTCAATATCGCAACAGTGCTCTCGTCCAACAATTTGCCTTTATATCTATCAATGATGTTTTTAGGTAATTCTTCAAGTAAATCTACTATTAAAAACTCTTTATACGAATAGACCTTGCCGGGATAAGAGAAGATTTTTGCCAATCTTAGTCCGGTCAACGCCTCTTCATAAGAATCACGGAAGCCTTCTGCTCCTTTTACCACTCTACCCGAACAAACTTTGACGTCCAAAGAGAGTTCGTCACGAATGTTTTCGCAAAGCATAACGGCAAAATCGCTAATACCTATACCCTCTTCTTGGAAATCTACGTGTTTTAGATAGCACAAAACGTCAGACTTCATAATAACGCATTCGTCGTTATCTGAAGTCGAGAAAGAAGTCAAGAAATTAAGCACTTCTCCTACGTTTTCTTCGCTCACGGATATTGCAAATACGTAATACGTGCCGTCTGGGATAGAGTAGCGCTCCTTCATTAATTTCACTTCGGCTACGCTAACTTTACCTGATAAAATGGACACCAAAGCATCGCTTTTAGATAGGTCGGGATTGAAATTTCTAAAAGAATTTTCTATAATGGCTGACACCATATAGGCGTAGTTGGACACCATGTCCCCTACTCCTGCTATAACGCCACGAAAAGGTTGAGCGTACGCGCGAACGTTGATGAGAAAATAGGTAAGTTTATTTTTCTCGTCTTGATAAATACCGTCGTTAAATTCTTCCGTACGAATATTTCTGCACGGCAAACTAGCGTCTCCCGTGTTTGCTACGGGTTCGCCTAAAAAATCAAACACCGATACGTCAAGTGAGGTCTTTTTCTTAACGTCGTTTAATACGTGTTGTAACTCTTCTCGCAATTTTTTCTCCTTATAAATAGAACAAATCTTTAGATGCAAACTCTGCGTCTGCAGTAACGTTCATTCTCATACGACGGAAAGTGTTTTCCTCGTTTTGAGATAACATAACGGTAGAATGAACTTCTAATCCTCTCAATTCTTCTACCTTTTCCATAGCTTTTGCCGATATAGGATCGCTTGCTGCCGTGATAGATACAGCAATAAGTGCGTCCTCCATAGTCAATCTATACTTAGCGTTACCCATAGCACCGCGTTTTAGTTGCATAATGGTATCCATAACGCTAGGTGAAATAAGCATAATATCGTCGGATAAGCCACTGAGTGTTTTCAAGGTGTTTAGCACTAAACTTGCCGCTGCCTGCATCTGTTCACTTTGTCTGCCAGTAACTATTTCTCCACTCTTCGTCATAAGCGCCATAGCAGGAACGCCACGAAGTTCGGCTTTTTCACGAGCAGGTGCTACTACCGCTCTATCAGTTGGAACGATCTTTAACTCGTTCATCAACATGGTAGCGCGCTCTGCAGCGTCTTTAGACACTAAACCTTGTTTATAATCACAATTAATCTTGAAATATCTACGGATAATCTCTTGTTTTGCCGCCTCTCTAACCTCTTCGTCGTCTGCAATACAGCATCCTGCCATATTTACGCCCATATCGGTAGGAGAACGGTATATCTCTTCTCCCGTGATTTTTTCCAAAATAGTCTTAACTACGGGGAAAACCTCAACGTCACGGTTATAGTTGACCGTGGTCATGTTATACGCGTCCAAATGGAAAGGATCGATTATGTTGAAATCTCCAATATCTACGGTCGCTGCTTCGTACGCGATATTTACGGGATGTTTTAAGGCTAAATTCCATATAGGGAAGGTTTCAAACTTAGCGTAACCTGCTCTAACCCCTCTCTTGTATTCGTGATACAACTGGGACAGACAAGTTGCAAGTTTTCCCGATCCCGGTCCGGGAGCGGTAACAACGACTAAAGGTCTAGTGGTCTCGATATACGGATTTGCGCCGTATCCTTCGTCACTAACTATGGTGTCTACGTCAACGGGATAACCTTTCGTGGGAGTGTGAACGTACACCTTCTCCCCTCTCATTTCAAGTTTTTTACGGAAAACGTCGGCTTGAGTCTGACCTTTATACTGAGTGATGACTATGCTATTGATATAAATACCCAATCTACGCAAATTGTCCATAAGACGCAAAACGTCCATGCCGTAGGTAATACCAAAATCGGCGCGAATCTTGTTACGCTCTATGTCCCCTGCGCTTATTACGAAAATGATCTCTAATTTGTCCTTCAAGGCTTTTAGTAAGGTTACCTTAGCGTCGGGAGCAAATCCGGGGAGCACGCGACTAGCGTGGTAGTCGTCAAAAAGTTTACCACCAAACTCCAAATAAAGTTTGTTGTTATACTTATTGATACGCTCCAAAATCTTTTCCGATTGGGTTTCTATGTACTTCGCATTGTCAAATCCGGTCATTGTCCATTTTCCTCTCAAGTAATAATACTTTTCTATTATAGCATTTTAAGATTTCTCTTTCAAGGGTTTTTCCAACATTTACAAAAATTTTTAACTCTTACAAACTCCAATCTATCTCTCTATCAAAATTTTTCAGATATTCGTTTGCACGAGAAAACGGTCTAGAACCAAAAAATCCGTTGTACGCAGATAGTGGGCTTGGGTGCGCGGACTCTATAATCTTGTGCAAAGGATTGGTAATAAGTTTGGCTTTTGCTCTTGCGTGCGAGCCCCATAGTATAAACACGATAGGTTTGGTGGACTTATTGAGGGCGATTATCGCCTCGTTTGTAAAAATTTCCCACCCTTTATCTTTGTGTGACGCCGGTCTACCTGCTCGAACTGTCAATACGGTGTTTAAGAGCAACACTCCGTTTTTAGCCCACTTGGTCAAAGTACCGTCCTTTGGTCTTTCTATTCCAAGGTCAGTGTAGAGTTCTTTGAAAATATTTACAAGAGATGGAGGTTGAGTTACTCCTTCTTTTACCGAAAAACAAAGTCCGTGCGCCTGATTTTCTCCGTGATAAGGATCTTGACCTATAATAACGGCTTTGACCTCGTCGTACGGGGTATAGGTGAATGCGTTGAATATATCGTACATATCGGGATAAATCTTCTCCGTGAAATATTCTTGTTTCAAAAACTCACGTAATTTCAAATAATACTCTTTGGAAAATTCTCCACCTAAATATTTATCCCATTCGTTACCGAAAGTAAACATGTTTTCTCCTTTTTACTCGCGTTCTTGTTCCACAAAAAAACGCCGAACTCTCGCTCGGCGGTTTTTTCGTCAGTCTTACTTAACAGCTTCTTTGAAGTTCTTTGCGGGTTTGAAAGCGGGTACTTTGCTTGCTGCTATTTTGATTTCGGCGCCGGTCTGGGGGTTTACGCCCGTACGAGCCTTTCTCTCTTTGATTTCAAAAGAGCCGAGTCCTGCGATCTGTACTTTGTCGCCTGCTTTAACCGAGTCAACTACGATCTCGACGAATGCGTCTAAAATAGCGCCTGCCTGCTTGTTGGTAACGTTTACCTTTCCTGCAAGTTCCTTAATAAAATCTGCTTTGTTCATTGGTGGAAAACTCCTTATCATATAATTTTTCGATAGCCCATTACTACCTGTCTATTATTTTACTCCTATACCCACATTTTGTCAATAGGCATTTTCAAAAAAATGGCTATTTTTATGCTTTTTTTGCAAAAAAAATTCTATTTTTTGCCTATTATTTACCCTTAATCAAGATTTTCGTTGACGAATATCGCAGTTTTGGTGTAAAATTATAAAAACTACTCGATATAAGGAGCAGAGATATGATTAAACACGTGGTTTGTTTCAAATTGAAAGACAATTCTTTAGAAAAAAAAGAGGAAGCAAAAAAAGTTTTGCTTTCTATGACGGATAAAGTGGATTTGATACGCGATATCGAGGTTGGAGTAGACTTCCTCTCCTCTTCTCGCTCTTACGACGTTATCCTCACCGTAACCCTTGACTCAAAGGACGCTTTAGAGGAATATCAAAATCACCCCTATCACTGCGACGTCGTCAAAACCTATATGCACGCAGTGAGAGAGAGTAGCGTGGCGGTAGATTATGAGTTGTAAAGCACGTACCGCTCTAGTAACTGGAGCAACCGGTGGCATTGGAGAAGCGGTAGCGCTATCCCTTGCTAAAAAAGGATATAACGTAGTCGTTCATTTCCACAAAAACGCAGAAAAAGCACAAAACTTGGTGAACGAGATAAAAAAATACTCTAACGCTTTAGCTATCCAAGCCGATCTATCTAAAGAGTGTGAGATTGAAAAACTTTTTCTCTCGGCGCGCGCTTATTTTTCCAAAATCGATACCGTAGTTACTTGCGCTGGTATTGCGCATTACGGAAGTTTTGAATCCACCAAAGAGGAGGACTTCGATAGACTCGTTAACGTCAACGTCAAAGGTACTCTTATGTGCGTAAAACACGCCCTTTCAGATATGTACAAACTAAACTACGGTAGAGTGGTTTGCATATCCTCTATATGGGGTGAGGTCGGGGCTAGTCAAGAGGTCTTGTATTCCGCCACGAAATCCGCTATATCGGGATTCGTTAAAGCCCTCGCTAAAGAAACGGCGGACTCCGGTATCACGGTAAACGCAGTTTCTCCCGGTGTCGTGGACACCAATATGCTAAATCATTTCTCCTCCTCAGACAAAGACTATCTCCTATCCCAAATTCCCGTAGGTAGATTTGCCTCCTCTAACGAAGTCGCATCTCTCGTATCCTTCCTATGCTCTGAAGACGCGGAATACATAACGGGCGAGATAATGGGTCTCAACGGTGGATTCGGTAAATAATACGATACGAACAAAAGTATATCATCTTTTGACATAAAAAAATGCACCCCAAATTGGGGTGCATTTTGCGTTTAACTTTTGTTGTTTTTACGGATATTTTATGACTGAATGAGTTCGAGTAAATGTAAAAACTGAAAAATAAGCACCCTACGATAGGCGTGCTAATCTTCTCTTATTCCTGTTCTGCTGCCAAAGCCTCGTCGTATTTCGCAAGAATTACGTTGCGGATCTCTTCACGAGTTTCGGTGTTGATAGGATGTGCGATATCTTTGTATTCTCCGTCGGGAGTCTTTCTGCTAGGCATTGCGATAAAATTGCCTTCTGCGCCTTCTATAACTTTGATGTCGTGTACAACGAAACAATCATCTAAAGTGATAGATGCAACTGCTCTCAACTTTTTGTCGTCCTTCTTGACGATTCTGATACGAACGTCCGTAATTTTCATATTTTTTCACCCCTTATACATAAAATCGACTCATCGGTCCTAATTATTGTACCACATAATTTAACTTTTTTCAACGATTTTTTGCAAAAATATTGACTTTTTTTGCATTTTTTTGCCTTTTTCGTTCATTTTTTGCCGTTTTACGTGGTATTTTGAACTTGTAACCAAACGCCAATCTTCGTCATACTATGTTTTATGAAAATTTCAATGCGAAACAAAACCGTTTACTTTATGGGCGCGCTAGGTTCAAGCATGAGTAACCTTGCTCTAATATCTCAAAAATTCGGCGCAAAGGTGTGGGGACACGACCGTGCGTGGAGGGAGGGCGAAAACTATCCTTTCTCCATAACTAAAGAGTTTGACGAAGATCGAGCGAGAATATCAGACCTTATAGTCTACACCTCGGCTATACCCCAAAACTCCCCTGAAATGGAGTTTGTAAAAAAACTAAATATCCCGACTTTATCTCGTGCCGAATTCTTGGGTGAGATATCTAAAAACTTCAAAACGACAATCGCTATATCTGGATCTCACGGAAAAACTACGGTCACGGCTATGGTTGGCAACATTTTGTCCGCACTAAACCTCTCTCCCGCCGTGCATTTAGGAGGAAATTATCCCATAACGGATTTTCGTGAGGACTATTTCGTTACCGAAGCGTGTGAGTATAAGGATAGTTTTCTATCCCTCCACCCCGACGTCGCAGTCGTATTAAACGTAGAATACGATCATCCCGATTATTTCAAGCAAAAGTCCGACCTTGTAGCCTCTTTTTGTAAGTTTATAAAGGGAATACGTAAAGGTGGAATACTTATATCTAACGGTTGCGTTGGTGGAGACACAAAAGAACTACAAATCAATCGTGATATCCTCTGTGAGAGTATGGTCGAAGAAAATGGATATTATTCCTTTATCCCCGTTTTATATGGAAAAAGATTGGATAGAATAACCCTCTCTATTCCCGGCAAGCACAACGTACAAAACGCCCTATTTGCCTTGCTCGTGGCACACGCGCTTAAATTACCTCTCTCTCACGCTTGCGCTACTCTCTCCTCTTTTCACGGCGTGGACAGAAGGTATCAAAAAATCCGCGCGCCGTTTGGAGAATTTACCCTTGATTACGCTCATCACCCAACCGAGATAAAATGCGCTATCGATACGGCTAAATGCGCTAAAAAACCTATCGTCGTTTATTTTCAACCTCATACCTATTCTAGAACGAAAGCCCTATTCGACGACTTTGTAAGTGCGCTAAAAGAGGGAGATAAAGTGGTAATAATAGAAGAGTTTTCGGCAAGGGAATTGCCTTCGGACGGCAAGCGGGCGAAAGATATATACGAGGCTTTATTAGATAGCACTAAAACTATATATTTACAAAAGGACGAGGTCTACTCATACTTTACAAAAGAGGATTTTTCCAACAACACCGTATTAGTTTTAGGCGCAGGCGACGTAAACCGTTTGGTTTGTGACTCAATATTGTTGTAAAAGGAAAAAAAATTTGTTATACTTATCCTATGATAAATTACGCTCAAGAAATTAAAAAACGCAACTCACCTCGCGCAAGAATATGGGAACTAGATATTGCGCGGGGTATTTGTATGGTTTTAATGCTATTTGATCACTTGATGGTCAATCTTGCAACGGGATTTTATCATTTTCATTTTTCCCCCGCACTCCGCTCTCTATCCAAAATAGCATCTGCATATTTTATAAGCGATTTAAGGGTGTTCGGGTGGATATTTACGATAGGAGTATTTATATTTTTATCGGGAATTAGTTCGGGACTAAGTAAAAACAACGCAAAAAGAGGTTTTAAGCTCTTACTCGTCGCCTACCTTATAACGGGCGTTACCCAAATTATCAGTACGGTTTCGGGTGTGGAGATGACTATAAATTTCGGCGTATTACACATGCTCGCTTTTTCCATACTTATATACGCTTTTTGCATAGAAAAAGGCGAATTATCCTTCAAAATAAAGGGATTTGAGATATTTTTGTCCGATATTTTATCAATAATTTTGATTTTTCTCGTAGGATATCTGACTGCCACGAATTCCGTTCCTATATTCTTTGCAACGGGTAATATATACGAAACTTTATTCGATGCGCCCCTGCTCTCTCAATTCGGGTATATCTTGGGACTAACCCCCGACCTTTTACCTTCGGCTGATTACCTACCCCTACTCCCTTGGCTTGCAATATTTTTGTGCGGTGCTACGGTGTCTAAAAGATTTTACAAAGATAAAAAATCACTTTTCCCGTCTTGTGACTTCTTGTCCTCCACACCACTTGCTAAAATCGGAAGAAAATCCCTTATAATATATATCGTACATCAACCCGTTTTATATTTTTTACTAGCCCTTATAGGTTGGTTTTTTACCGGTGTATTTAGACTCTTTTAGGTGAATTATGGCTATATCTTTGTATGAAAAACTAAATAATACGCCCTACGATAATGAAATTGCTTTGAGCGAGGGAGATAAAACTCTAACCTTTTCAGAACTAAAAGAAAGGGTTAGAACTTTTGCAAACAACTTGCGCTCCCTTGGCGTAAAATCAGGGGACGTCGTTACCGTATGCTTACCAAACGTAATTGAGGCGGTAATTGCATTCTATGGTACGAACGCATCGGGCTGTATTGCAAATATGGTACACCCCTCTCTCCCCTCTCTCATGCTCAAAGAAATACAAGAATCCACCCACAGTTCCCTGCTTATAGGACTCTATCAACATAAAAGCATAAACAAAAAAATCACTTGTAGATCCAAAGTTGCGGTTAAGAACTCGTGGGATAATTTTATCTCTTTATCCTCGCCTACTATAGAATATAAAAAGAAGAGTTCTACCGCCGTTTATCTTCACAGTGGCGGTACTACGGACAAGCCTAAAACTATCGTGTTATCCGACGACAATTTCAACGCTCTATCCGACGGACTTTTCGATATGTTCCAAGAAAACGAAGCAAGGGGGTATAGAGCGCTAACTACCCTCCCTATGTTCCACGGATTTGGTCTAGGTGCAGGCGTTCACGCTATGTTAAATCTTGGCGTAGAACTCGTTTTAGTCCCAAAATTCGATAAATCCACCACGCCCGACTTGGTGCTAGACAAAAAAATAAATATGATTTTGGGCGTTCCACTCATTTTCTCGGCTATTTTGAATAGCCCTAAAATCCAACAAACCAAGGATTTGTCTTTTGTCAAAAATTGTTACGTTGGTGGGGATAACATTCCGCACGAACTCACCTTAAGATTCAACGAACTATTAAAGAGTAAAAAATCTTCCGCTCTTTTGTGCGAAGGTTACGGACTTACGGAATGTGTGTCCGTGTGCGCGGTAAATAGAAACGATCACTACAAAGCAGGCTCTATCGGTCTACCTCTAAAGGGTGTCGAACTTGCTATTTTATCTGAAAACGGTGATTTTTCTAGTGACGAATGCATCGGAGAGATATGCGTATCGGGCGATATCGTAATGCAGAGATATCTATCTCGTCAAAATAAATGTTTTATGGAAAAAGAAGGGAAACGTTGGCTAAAAACGGGAGATTTTGGGTATCGTGATGCGGACGGATTTTATTATTTCGTCGAGAGAAAAAAGAGAATCGTCAAAATAAGCGGTGTTACCGTGTTTCCAAGTGAGGTGGAGATGATTTTGCACACTCACCACGGTGTGCGCGACGTTTTCGTCAAACCTACCTCTAAGGAAAATCAAAAACTCAAGGCTTTCGTCGTCAAAAATACGGGTACAAAGGTGAACGAGGCGGAATTATTAGACTACTGTCGCGCTCATTTGATGAAATGGGCTGTGCCGGAGAGTATAGTTTTTCTATCCTCTCTCCCCCTCACTCCTATTGGAAAAATCGATAAAAAAAGTGAGATTTTCAACTAAAACCTCACTAAATAAAATAGTTACGCGCCGTGCAATCTACACGGCGCGTTTTTTCTATCTCTTTTCTATAATTATGGTTACCGGTCCGTCGTTGTGTTGGTCAATCTGCATATCTGCGCCAAACACACCGTATTTAACACTGACTCCCCACCCTTCTAGTTTTTTGCCAAATTCCTCGTAAGTTTTTTTGGCTATATCGGGTTTTTCCGCCATATCAAATCCCGGACGATTTCCCCTTGAGGTATCCGCGCACAAAGTGAACTGGGATATTAAGAGAATTTCTCCTTTTATATCCAAAACGGACAAATTCATCTTGCCGTTTTCGTCCTCAAAGATACGCATATTGGCTATTTTTTTAGCAAGGTAATCAGAAAAAGAATCTTCGTCCCCTTTCTCCACACCTAAATATACCGCCAAACCTTTGTCAATCTTACTAATTAACTCCCCGTCCACTGATAGCGTGGTAGATTTTACTCTTTGTACGACCGCTTTCATTAGTTCTTCAAACTCTGCATAGGAGCAGGAATTCGTCCTCCTCTCTCAACGAACACTTTGGGAGAAGATTGGTTAAGATCGATAATGGGTGCTCGACCTAAAAGTCCACCAAACTCAACGTTGTCTCCAGCCTTCTTTCCGCACACGGGAATAACTCTAACCGCAGTCGTTTTGCTATTGACCATACCTATAGCGGCTTCGTCTAATATGAGTGCAGATATAGTTTCCGCGCTCGTATCTCCGCTTATTGCTATCATATCCAAACCAACCGAGCACACCGCGGTCATAGCCTCCAACTTTTCTATCGTTAAAGAACCGCTTCTAACCCCGTCTATCATACCAATATCTTCACTGACGGGAATAAAAGCACCCGACAATCCGCCAACCGAGCTACTAGCCATAACTCCGCCCTTTTTAACGGCGTCGTTTAAGAGCGCAAGCGCTGCAGTCGTACCACAACCACCTACTCTCTCCAAGCCCATTTCTTCCAAAATGTGGGCTACGGAGTCACCTATAACAGGAGTGGGGGCTAAAGATAGGTCCACGATACCGAATTCTATTCCCAAACGTTTACTTGCCTCACGTGCTATAAGTTGACCAACACGAGTGATCTTGAACGCCGTCTTTTTGATAGTTTCTGCAACCTCGCTAAAGTCTGCGTCCTTTCCTAATCTGCTCAAGGCTTGCTTAACAACACCCGGTCCGCTTACACCTACGTTTATAACGCTATCTCCTTCTCCAACACCATGGAACGCACCCGCCATAAAGGGATTGTCCTCAACTGCGTTACAGAACACTACGAACTTAGCGCACGCTATACTCTCACGATCCTTGGTCATCTCGGAGGCGCGTTTTATAACCTCACCACAAAGTTTCACAGCGTCCACGTTAAGTCCTGCTTTAGTAGAACCGATATTTACTGAAGAGCAAACCTTATTGGTTACGCTCAACGCTTCGGGAATGGTGTTTATAAACGCCTTTTCGGACTCACTCATTCCTTTATGCACGAGGGCGGAATATCCTCCAACGAAGTCTATTCCCAACTCTTCTGCGGCTCTATCTAAGGCTTTAGCAATAATAACGCCTTCTTCGCCTTTGCCGTTCATAATCATACTAACGGGGGTTACGGATACTCTTTTGTTTACGATAGGTATACCGTATTCCGCTTCCATTTTACGACAAACGGGTACGAGCTTTTCGGCACGACGAGTAACCTTTTCGTATACCTTTTTTGCCGTTTCCTCCGTAGTACTTCCTATACAATCCAATAAAGATATTCCCACGGTTACCGTACGTACGTCCAAATGCTCGTGGGTTATCATTTCTATAGTTTCTAAAATTTCGTAATTAGTTAACATTAGATCTTATGCATAGCGTTAAAAATGTCCTCGTGTTGCACGGTGACGGTTACGCCTATATGCTCTCCCTTTTCTTTTCCAAGTCTTGCGAGTTCGGACAAAGATACCTTTGCGCCTTCCGTTTCAATAAGCATTATCATTGCAAAATAATCTTGCATGACGGTCTGAGAAATATCTTCGATATTTACGTCAAGGGAGGAGAGGAAATTGCTTACCTCTGCAATAATGCCAACCTTGTCGCGTCCTATAACGGATACTACTGCTTTCATTTCTATCTCCTTGTTTTTTAATCCTTTTCTAGTTTTTTCCAACGCAAGCCAACGCACTTAGTCGATCTGCGCTTATTTTACTCATATCTTCTTCCACTTCTTTTACACAATCCACAACGGCTTTATTGACCTTGGCTAAAACACCGCAACTCTCGCCTAGTCTAACGACGTAACCGTTGAAATAATCTATCTCGCTCTTGACACCCTTTTTCATGGCTTCAAGGGTAGCGGACGTTCTCTTGCCGTATTTTTTTCTAAGATAGGGAAATACGACTGCGCGATAGATAAATCCTATCGGACTTTTAGAGGTGAAGGTGTAATAATTCAAACTACCGTAGTTAGGAATGGTTATACCTGCTCGTTTTGCGACCTCTACCCCTTCTCGAATAATATTCAAAAATACCTTCTTGCCACTCTTGCGCGAGAGGATATCTCCTAAAGTCAACCCAGACACGATAGCGGTCGACGTGATGCACGAATTTATAAGCATTTTAGAATACAGTGCGCCCACAACGTTGTCCGTCAAGGTTATATCAAGGTCACACGCTAAACGATCTTTGAACTCTCTTAACTTGTCACTAATCTTTCCTCTTCCGCCCATCACGACTCCGCCGTGAATCTTTATAAAATATTTGCCTTTATCCTCTATCCCTGCGCCGAAGTTGATAGAACACCACAACGCTCTATCCTCTCCCACGACCTCAAGTAAAGGTTCTATGCACACGCCGTTATTCATGGAAACCACAAATCCGTCGGGCGAGATATTTTTGAGTACTCCGCTCACGGCACTCTTCATGTGATAGGCTCTAGTTGCAGAAAAACAACAGTCGTATATCTCGTCACCTAACTCACTTACGACGTTTACCTTTTTTTGATAAGTCTTATCCACGTCACGCAAGAAAATTCCGTGCTCTTTAATCGCGGATACTACCTCTTGATTTTTCTCTAAAATGGTAATTTCTAAATCTTTCGCCGTGCTCAAGTAGCAAGCCAAACTTCCACCTATCGCACCTGCGCCTATAATTAAAACCTTCATTTTAATACTCCGGCTATAATTTTATAAATTTAAGACAAAATAATTTTATCAGTTTTCAAGGAGTTTGTAAACGGTTTTTACCCAAAAACCGTGCTTTCTAATTTATGAAAAAGTATTATTTTTTATTTTTTGCTATTTTATGCGCACTGCTTTGCGCTTTTTGGTTGCAAGGACCTATTATTTCCTTGCTCAATTCTCTTTTATCCGCGCTTACGCCCTTAATTTTTGGTATCGTAATCGCTTATTTTCTAAATCACGCAGTTAAGTTTTACGAAAAACTTTTAGTCAATAAAGTTCGCAAACACTCCCTAAGACGACTCCTATCCGTGATCTCGGGAATTTTATCCGTACTTGCAGTACTGTCCGTAATCTTAATTTTATGCGTACCCGCGCTCGTTGACAATCTAAACACGTTGAGTCAAAATCTATCCAGTTATTTAAGCCGATTAGAGGAAATTGCACAAGATATAGACCGAACACTTAATCTATCGGGAGATATTTCTCTATCCTCTCTTTTGCGCTCTTTCGATACCTCAAAGATCGAGAGTTACGCAAGCGGTTTTCTATCAAATTGTTTGAATTATCTTGCTCCCCTTTCTATATCTTTGTTACTTTCCGTGCTCATTCTACTCGAAAAAGACGCTATATTTAGCGCCTTGAAAAAATTTACGGATAGGGTTTTTTCTTCTCCTGAGAGGATAAAGGAAGGAGCAAGTTGCGTAACCGTTATATTAGACGGATACTTGTATGGTAAAATCTTGGAGGCAACTATCACTGGATTGTCTTTTACCCTATTGTACTATATCCTATCTACCCCTTACGCCCTACTCTTTGGTTTTTTGATGGGCGTACTCTTCATCATACCCTACGTCGGTGGTTATATAGCACTCGTACCACCCGTCCTCTTGCTTCTCCAATCCTCAACAACCAACGCTCTAATACTCGTTATAGTCGGTATAGTTATACTAAACGTAATAGGCTCCGTCGTATCACCCTTAATATTCAAAAACAAACTTAAGGTCAGCGCGCTCACCATAACTACGAGCGTAGTCGTAGGCGGTTCAGCGTTTGGAATATTGGGTTTTTTGCTCGCTCCACCCGTTATAGCCACTATAAAAGCATTTTTTTCAGTATTTATCAACTCAAAATCCAAGAATAGCCAATAAAAGATTGACAAATTTACTTTCTTTATGTAAAATAGATAGACTAACGAGGTAAATGATTATGATGAACAAAGATAATTTTTTCTATAACACCAAAAGAAACGTAATCGAAGAGCACAGTTACGAACATTCTCTACAAGACGTAGCAGAGCCCAATCTCTTTAGAGAAATTTTCGACTACGACGAGATACCCAAGGTTTCTTTCAACTTCCGTTCCGTTCCTATGAACGTACCTGAAAACATTTGGGTAACCGACACCACCTTCCGTGACGGTCAACAAGCAACCGCTCCTTTTAGCGTAGAAAACATCGTAACCCTTTTCTCTTTGATGCACAAGCTCGGCGGACCGAAAGGCATTATCCGTCAGAGTGAGTTTTTCTTGTACACCGAAAAAGACAGAACGGCGGCAAGAAAATGTATGGAACTCGGATATGAATTCCCTCAAGTTACGAGCTGGATACGTGCAAACGAAAAAGACTTCGCGCTCGTTAAAGAAATGGGTGTAAAGGAAACGGGTATTTTGGTTAGTTGTTCGGACTACCATATCTTCAAAAAGATGAATCTTACCCGTAAACAAGCACTTGATAAATATCTTGCTATTATCAAAGCGGCGTTGGAGCACAACATTATCCCCAGATGCCACTTTGAAGATATTACGCGTGCCGATTTTTATGGTTTCGTTATTCCTTTTGCTATCGAAATCAAAAAACTTTCCGATCAATTCGGTATGCCTATAAAAATTCGTGCGTGCGACACTATGGGTTACGGCGTTACCTACCCCGGTGCGTCCTTACCCCGCTCCGTTCCCGGCATTATCTACGGCTTGAATCAGTACGCAGATATCCCCCACGAGTGGATTGAGTGGCACGGTCATAACGATTTCTATAAAGTAGTTACCAACGCAACTACGGCTTGGTTATACGGTGCTTCGGGCGTTAACTGCTCGCTTTTGGGTATTGGTGAGAGAACGGGTAACTGTCCCTTGGAAGCTATGCTCATAGAATACGCTAGCTTGAAAGGTTCTAGAGACGGTATGAATTTTGAGGTTATTACCGAGATTGCCGATTATTTCGAGAACGCTCTTAACTATAAGATTCCTCCTCGCACGCCTTTCGTTGGTCGCTATTTCAACGCAACTCGCGCAGGTATACACGCGGACGGTCTTTTGAAAAACGAGGAGATATATAATATCTTCAACACCCAAAAGATTTTGAATCGTCCTGCATATGTAGCAGTAGACGTACATAGCGGTCTTGCAGGTTTGTCCTTCTGGATCAATTCTTATTATGAAATTCCCGAACCCAACCGCGTAGACAAAAAGCACCCCTTGATTGAAAAGATGAAAAATCGTGTGGACGCTTTGTACGCAGATGGAAGAACTACGGTCATGGCAGATGAGGAGTTGGACAAAATGGTTCAAGAACTCGATATAGACCTTTACAACAAAATTAAAACTTTCAAATCTCGTTAATTTTTTTTGAAAAAGGTATTGAAATTTTGTGAAAACTGTTATACAATATTAGTATAAAGTTTAGGAGGTCTTGTATGATCAAATTAATCTATGGCGCTAAAGGCACAGGCAAAACCAAAAGAATTATCGACACTTGCAACGAAGACGCGTTGAACTCTACCGGTAACGTCGTTTTCTTAACTGATACTAACAGATATATGTACGAATTGAAACGTACCGTTCGTTTCGTAAACGTTGACGAATTTGAAATCCAGACCGAACTCGGACTTTTAGGTTTCATTCGTGGTATGCTCGCAGGTAACTCCGATATCACGACCGTTTATATTGACGGCGCTCATCGTATGGCTAACCGTGATATCGCTGATATGACTTGGTTCTATAACAAACTCGAAGACTTGGCTAAAAAGAACGACACCAGTTTCGTTTTGACGGTAAGTTGTCCTGAAAGCGATCTTCCTGAGTATATGAAAAAATACATCTAAGGAGTAATTACTATGCATTTTTACAGTACGAGAAATAGCGCTCTTTCTTTGAGTGCCTCGGCTGCAATAGTAAAGGGTATTTCTGATGACGGCGGACTTTTCGTGCCGTCATCTTTTCCCGTTATAGGGAAAGATGAGTGGGAAAAACTCCTAAATTCTAACTACCCTGAACGTGCCGCTCTCGTTATGAGTAAATATTTAACCGATTTTACCTACGACGAACTTTTGGAGATTTGTAACAACGCATACTCCAAATTCGACGGAGATCCCGCACCCTTGGTAAAAACGCGCGAAGGAGAGTTTATTCTCGAACTTTGGCACGGTCCTACCTCGGCTTTCAAGGATATGGCTTTAACCGTACTCCCCTACCTCTTGACTTATTCCAAAAAGAAATTGGGCGTAGACGACAAAACCCTTATTCTCGTTGCAACTAGCGGTGACACGGGTAAAGCGGCTCTAGAAGGCTTTTCCGACGTTCCCGGAACGGAAATCATCGTGTTTTATCCTAACAAGGGCGTTTCTCCTATGCAAGAACTTCAAATGGTTACGAGCAGAGGTAAAAACGTGCACGTTGCCGCGCTAAACGGTAACTTTGACGACGCTCAAACCGCAGTTAAAACCATATTCACGAGCGAAGATAATAAGAGTGAACTCAAAAAACTTGGCTACGATTTATCGAGTGCAAACTCTATAAACTTCGGACGTCTCGTTCCTCAAGTTGCCTACTACGTCTCGGCTTACTGTGATTTGGTTAACGCGGGAGAAATTGAGATGGGAGATAAGGTTTCCTACTCCGTTCCTTGCGGTAACTTTGGAAACATTCTCGCTGCTTATTACGCTAAACGTATGGGATTACCCGTCGACAAACTTATTTGTGCGTCCAACACCAATAAAATACTCTACGATTTCATCACCACCGGTGTATACGACGTAAGACGTGAGTTTTATAAAACTGTATCCCCTTCTATGGATATTCTCGTATCCTCCAACCTTGAGAGATTCTTGTTTGAACTCTTAGGTCGTGATAGCAACGCTTTGTCCACGAAGATGAAAGAGTTGAAAGAGGACGGTATTTACTCCATATCCGCAGAGCAATTAAAAGAATTACAAGAAAACTTCTCCGCCGAGTGGACGAGTGAGGAAGATACCACGGGTATGATTGAGGAATATTTTGAAGATTGTGGTTACGCTCTCGATCCGCACACCGCAGTTGCTATATCTGCTAACGAAAAGTTAAAAGATAAAATAGACAGCAAGATCGTGACGGTATCCACCGCAAGTGCTTACAAGTTCCCCACCGTTGTATACGAAGCTTTAACGCACAAGAAAACGGACGATGCGTTCTACGCTTGTGAACAATTAGAAGAATATACGGCGGAAATGCAACCCGAAGGCTTATCCCTTTTGAAAACTTTAGATAGACGCCACGACACGGTATGCGACAGAGACAAGATATTTGAAACGGTCGTCAATTTCTTAAAATAACCTTAAGCCGATGGTGAAAACCATCGGCTACTAATTTATAATGATAAAAAACACTTTCAAAAACGGAATAAAGGACGGGCTTCCTATATGCTTCGGTTATCTCGCAGTGGCTTTCACTTTCGGGATTTTTGCCGTTGCTAGCGGACTCTCCGTTTTGGAAACGGTTTTGATTTCTTTGACTAACGTAACGAGCGCAGGTCAACTTGCGGCAGTTCCTATAATCGCAGGCGGTGGGCTATTGGTCGAACTCGCGTTAGCTCAACTCGTCATAAATCTGCGTTACGCACTGATGTCTTTAACCCTTTCTCAAAAAATGGGGAACGATATCAAACTCTACGATAGATTTTTGATAGCCTTCGTAAATACGGACGAGGTTTTTGCAGTGTCTGCCTCTAAACCGTATTTGGTTAGCAAAAAATATATGTACGGATTGATTCTAACCCCCTATCTTGGTTGGGGATTAGGAACTTTACTTGGAGCAGTACTAGGCGACGTTTTACCTGCAGATATCGTAAACTGCTTGAGCCTTGCTATATACGGAATGTTCGTTGCAATAGTCGTGCCAGAGGTAAAACATAGTAAACCTACGGCGTTATGCGTGCTTTTTGCAATAGTTTTGAGTTGTTTATTCTTCTACCTACCCGTATTAAATACTATATCCACGGGATTCGTTGTTATAATTTGCTCCGTCATAGCATCTGCAGTTATGGCAATACTTAAACCTATAAAACCAACGACGGAGGATAACGTATGATAAGACCGGAATTTTTCCTCTATCTATTGGTTATGGCAGGAGTTACCTATCTCATTCGAACCATTCCCCTCGTTCTATTCAAAAAGAAGATCAAGAACGTGTTCGTGCTATCCTTTCTCCACTATATGCCCTACGCCGTGCTATCCGTGATGACTTTCCCGACTATGATATACGCAACGGGTTCTATAATATCTGGAATCGTAGGACTTATAGTCGCTCTCGTTTCCGCTTACTTCAATCGAAGTTTGGTAACCGTTGCACTGCTAACTTGCATATCGGCGTATATAACCCAAGTAGTAATAAATTTAATATAACAAAAAGAGGACGAAACGCATTTATTGGCGTTTCGTCCTCTTTTTGTTGGAAATTTGATTATTTGCCTTGTTTCATTTCTTCAATAGATTCTAAAACTGCGTTAATCATATACTCAATCTGCTCATCACTGAGTCCGTACAAAGGAAGATGGGTAAAGCGATGGAAGAACGCTTCTTCACAAACGGGACAACTTGCTTTGATCTCGTTAACGTCATATCCGAAAGTCTTGAGAATATCAAAGTAATACAAAGGACCAAAGTGAGGAATATTGGTAACGCTCTTCTCTTCCAATTTTTTCTTCAATACTTGAACGTCTCCACCTGCTTTTTTAGGATCAATCTGCAACAAATAGAGGTGATAACTAGGTTTGTAATCATCGTTTTCAAGATTGTTAGGAATGATAGCGTCGCAAACGGACAATCTTTCCGTAATATAGTTATAAACTGCGCGACGTTTTGCCAAGATGTCCTCGTAACGGTCAACTTGTAAAGAAAGTCCCAATGCCTGAATTTCGGTAACCGAACTATTGCTGGTCACAAAAGGCTTCTCTTTTCCGGGGATTGCTATTACGTCGTACAACCAACAAGGAATCTTTCTAGTGTTATCCAAACCTAAGAAACGAGAAGGAACTAGATACTGTTTCATTTCGGGAATATTGGTGGTCAAGATACCGCCCTCACCGAAAGAGGTGCAGTTTTTAACTTCGTGGAAAGAAAATCCGGTAAAGTCTGCGATAGTTCCGATCTTTTTGCCTTTGTAGCTTGCGCCGAATGCATGCGCACCGTCTTCCAAAACGATGATATTATGCTTCTTCGCGAGTTCCATAATAGGATCCATATCTACAGGATATCCACCCAAGTGTACGGGGATAATCATCTTGGTCTTAGGAGTGATTTTCTTTTCAACGTCCTTCGGATCCATACACAAGGTCTTGGGATCAAGGTCTGCAAATACGAGTTTTGCGCCTACCTCAAGAGGATAAGCGATGGTTGCAATAAAGGTTATGGCAGGAACGATAACTTCATCACCAGGTCCTAAATTTGCGTATTTACAAGCAATTTCAAACCCTGCGGTAGCGTTTGCAACGAACAACGCGTTGTCCGAACCCAAAAACTTTTTAACGTCTGCTTCTGCTTTCTGAACGTAAGGTCCCATGGAAAGATTTCCCGGAGGAGTTGCGATTTCGTTCAATTTATAAACTTCTTTTTTAATATTGTCCAAAATTGCTTCGTACTCGTCGCCCTCGCCTTGCATCATAAAGCGTACTACTTCCAACAAGTCTTGTGCGTTATAGTCCTCGCCTACTGCAGCCCAAGGTACTTTGGTTGCACCGGTATTGTATCTAAATGCCGAATTTCTTTTCTCTGCCATAATTATATACTCCTTAATTTTAGGTTAGTTTCATTATACCAAAGAATAAAATTTTTTCAATACTTGTAATTTAAAAATGTGCAAAAGTGAATTTTTTATGCACGAAAGTACACGTTGTAACTTAAAATTGCATAAAAAAAGTCCTGAACTCTCGTTCAGGACTTTTACGTTTTTTGAAAACTTATTTAACTTCAACTTCTGCGCCAGCTTCGGTGAGTTTCTTAGCGATTTCATCAGCTTCGTCTTTAGAAACGTTCTCTTTAACTGCCTTGGGAGCGCCGTCAACAAGACCTTTAGCTTCAACAAGACCAAGAGCGGTGATTTCTTTAACTGCTTTGATAACGCCCATTTTGTTAGCGCCAGCGGACTTCAAGATAACGGTCCACTCGGTTTTCTCTTCAGCTGCGGGAGCTGCACCTGCTGCTGCGGGAGCTGCTACTGCTACTGCTGCGGGAGCTGCAGCGGATACACCGAATTCATCTTCGATTGCTTTTACGAGCTCGTTAAGCTCAAGTACGGTCATACCTTTAATTTCTTCTATCATCTTTGCGATATCTGCCATTTTAGTTTCCTCCAAAATTTTGAATTATTTTTTTTGTTTTTTGTTTTTGTCGCTGATTATTCAGCCTTCTGATCTGCAACGGCTTTCAATGCGATAGCCAAGCCGCCGACTGTTGCGTTGAGCGCTCTTGCAAGTCCGGAAATAGGAGCCTGCAATACACCAGCGAGCATACCGAGCAAAGCCTCTTTGCTGGGCAAACTTGCGAGTGCTTCTACGCCTTTAGCATCAATAAAGGTGCCGTCTACCATACCGCATTTTACGGATACTTGGGGGAAATCCTTTCCGTTATCCTTAATAATTTTAGCGGCGGATACTGCATCTTCGTTTGCAAATGCTACTGCCGTAGGTCCTTCGAGATATTTGTCAAATTCGTCGCCGAATCCGCTCTGTTTCAAAGCGATGCTTACGAGTCTGTTCTTCAATACTTTGTACTCTACGTTTTCCTTTCTGAAAAGGGCACGGAGTTTGGTATCTTGAGCAACCGTAATGCCTTTAAAGTCCATAATGATAAAAGATTTGCAATTATCAATACGTTCTTTAATAACGGCAACTTCCTGTTCTTTTTGTACTCTTGCCTCTGACACTCTTTTTACCTCCTTATAAGTTTCAAAAAAACGTCCCTACACCATAGGCATAGGGACGCAATAACTCTTTGCTTTTCCTTACGCCTACACGAGATTTACCTTTGTACTCGTGGTCTCGGGTGTAATTTACTTTACAATTATATAACTATTAAACTACTTTGTCAAGCGATTATCCGCGGTAATTTACTTTTACGCCGGGGCCCATCGTGCTTGCAATTGCTACGCTCTTAATGTAGGTACCTTTTGCAGCAGCAGGTTTAGCCTTAACCAACGCTTCCATAACGGTGTTGAAGTTCTCAAGAAGTTTCTCTTCACCGAAGGATTTCTTACCGATGATAACGTGTACGATAGCGGATTTGTCAAGTCTGTACTCAACTTTACCTGCTTTAACGTCGTTGATTGCCTTGGTAACGTCCATAGTAACGGTACCAGACTTGGGGTTAGGCATAAGACCTTTAGGTCCTAATACTTTACCTAATCTACCTACAACGCCCATCATATCAGGGGTGGTAATACATACGTCAAATCCAAACCAGCCTTCGTTCTGGATCTTTGCAGCAATGTCTTCTGCTCCAACGAAGTCTGCGCCTGCAGCCTGTGCTTCGTCTGCTTTTGCGCCCTTAGCGATAACCAAAACCTTTACGGTTTTACCAGTTCCGTTAGGAAGTACGCAAACGCCACGAACCTGTTGGTCTGCGTGTCTGGGATCTACGCCCAAACGAACGTGAAGTTCGATAGTTTCGTCAAATTTTGCGGTAGCGGTATCTACTACCATCTTCATTGCATCAGTTGCCTCGTATGCGGACTTAAAGTCGTACTTTTTGAGGGAATCAGATAATCTTTTTGCTATTTTCATAAATCCACCTCCATTAGTCCTCTACCGTAACGCCCATGGAGCGTGCGGTGCCGGCAATCATGCTCATAGCAGTCTCAACGCTAGATGCGTTAAGGTCGGGCATCTTCATTTCAGCGATCTCACGAAGTTGAGCCTTGGTGAGTTTTGCAACCTTGTCCTTGTTAGGACGAGCGGAACCACTCTCAATACCGCATGCCTTACGAATAAGTACGGGTGCGGGAGGGGTCTTCAAAATGAAGGTGAACGAACGGTCTGCATAGATCGTCATAACGACAGGGATAACGAGTCCTGCCTGTTTTGCGGTTTTTTCGTTAAATTCCTTGGTAAAGCCGGGAATGTTGATACCGTGAGGTCCAAGGGTGGATCCTACGGGAGGTCCCGGAGTTGCTTTACCGGCGGGAAGTTGCAATTTTACAACTGCAGTAATCTTCTTTGCCATGATAAAATTCCTCCAACGTGGTCAAACAAATCGCACCGATTGAGATTTTGTGCAATTCTCCCACATATATAAACCCTTTCGGGATTTATACCTTCTCGATTTGGTGAAAATCGAAATCAACTGCAGTCTGTCTGCCGAACATGGTTACGTTTACACGTACCTTCTCTTGCTCACGATTGATCTTTTCAACTTCACCAATAAAGTTTTCGAATGCGCCCATGATAACTCTGACGGTATCGCCCTCTTTGTAATCCAAGTCGTCTACCTTCACTTTCTCAAGATGCATTCTCTTTACTTCGTCCTCAGTCAAAGGCTTAGGTCTGCCTTCCGGTCCGACGAAACACGTAACGCCCTGGGTACTCGTTACAACGTACCAAATTTGGTCGGTGTAAACCATTTTCAAAAATGCGTAACCAGGGAATTTCTTGCGTTGTACAACCTTGCGTTTGCCGTCCTTTTCGATAATATCGTCTTCGATGGGAATAACTACGTCTACGATATAGTCGCCTAAATCGTTGTTGTCACGAATCTTCAACAACTTTTCTTTGACCATATTTTCGTAGCCGGCATAGGTATGGATAATATACCACTTAGCTTCTTCGATATTACTCACTTTGCCACCTCGCAAGTATTACACCAAAAGGCCCAACAACCAAGCAAACAGAGAATCGAAAGCAAAAATTGCGATAAGGAAAAATGCAACTACGGCTAAAACTACGCCGAGTTGTTTCATTACCTTCTTAACGGTAGGCCAGGAAATCTTCTTTAATTCAGAACGAAGTTCTCTAAACCAAGTCGCTATACGACCTCTTTTTTTCTCCTTTTTCTTTACGGGAGCGTTGCTCTGTGCCATTGTTGATCTCCTTATTTCGTCTCTTTGTGAAGAGTGTGTTTTTTGCAGAATTTGCAATATTTGTTCATCTCCATTCTGTCCGGAGTATTCTTTTTGTTCTTCATACTGTCATAGTTTCTCTGCTTGCACTCCGTACAGGCGAGCGTAATTTTAACGCGCATTGTTAAAACACCTCCAAAAAAATTACACCCCATAAAAAGGTGCTTATATAATATATCATAAAGTTTGCCACCTTGTCAAGGAAAAAAACGACTTTTTTTTATTTCCTTAAAAAAGGTTTTTAGCCATAAATTAGGCGGTTTTTTAACCAAAAACCGCCTAACGAATTTAGATCTCTATAGCGTATCCGAGTTCAAACGCTTGTTTGTTTACAGGGATAACTTTGGGTTTTTTAGCAAATATTTTGTCTATAGTGTTGTATACCGTATCGTGAGGCAAAAGTCCAGACAATTTGATATACGCACCTAATATTACTATATTAGCAGTACGAACGTTACCTGCTTTTAGGGCTATAGCGTTTGCATCAACGTATGCTACTCTAACGTCCTCTCTTTCTACCTTGTCCTCGATAAGAGAACTGTTTACGATAATAAGACCACCCGGTTTTACGTCGTTAACGAATTTTGCTAAAGAGGGCTTATTCATCGCAATCAAGCAGTCGGGAGTTGCAATAATAGGAGAAGCTACGGGTTTGTCGGATACAACTACGCTACAGTTTGCCGTACCACCTCTCATCTCCGGTCCGTATGAGGGAAGCCAAGTTACTTCCAAGTTTTCCTCTAGAGCCGAGTACGCTATAAATTGACCGATACTTAAAGCACCTTGTCCACCGAAACCTGCGGCTATAATCTTCTCTTCCATATTACTCTTCCTCCTTAGTGATATCTTTGAACACGCCTAACGGGAAGGTCTTGGTTGCCTCGTTCTTGCTCCACTCCAATGCGTCGATAGGATTTAATCCCCAGTTCGTAGGACAGGTGGAGAGAATCTCAACCATAGCAAAACCTTTCTTATTGATCTGCATATCAAAAGCCTTTCTTATCGCTCTCTTTGCTTCCATAACGTGTTTTAGGTCAAACAAACCAACACGCGCTATATAGGAAGGTCCTTTAAGTTGAGCAAGCATCTCGGCAACGTTTACGGGATTACCGTTGAGTTCAGGGATACGTCCTGCTTGACAAGTGGTAGCCTTTTGTCCTTCCAAAGTGGTAGGAGCCATCTGTCCACCCGTCATACCGTAGATGGAGTTGTTGATAAAGATAACGGTGATGTTTTCCCCTCTTGCAGCAGCGTGTACGGTTTCTGCCATACCGATACTAGCGAGGTCACCGTCGCCTTGATAAGAGAATACGATTTTATCGGGATGAACGCGTTTGATACCAGTTGCAACTGCAGGAGCACGTCCGTGAGCCGCTTCTTGCATATCGCAATTAAAATAGTTATACGCAAATACGGCACAACCAACGGGAGCAACGCCTACGCAATTGCCTTCTGCGCCAATCTCTTCCAAAACCTCTGCCGTAAGTCTATGTGCAATACCGTGGGTACAACCCGGACAATAATGAAACGGGGTATCCGTAAGCATTTTAGTTTTCTTAAATCCTTTTGCCATTTATCTACCCTCCATTACCTTCTTAACGATATCTTCCGCAGTCATAACGTTACCACCTACTCTGCCGTAAAACTCAACGGGAACTTTGCCGTTGACGGAGAGTTTAACGTCTTCGATCATCTGTCCCATACTAAGCTCAACGCAAAGCATTTCACGACAAATACCGTTTCCTGCAATACGAGCGTACGCCTCGTCGGGGAAAGGATACAAGGTAATAGGACGGATAAGTCCTGCCTTTATTCCCTTTGCTCTAAGCATATGAACTGCGCTCTTTGCAATACGAGCAACCGTGCCGTAACCGGTCAAAACGATTTCAGCGTCCTCGCACATATATTCTTCAACTGCAGTCTCGTTCTTTTTCATTTCTGCGTAAACTGCAAAAAGTTTGTGGTTAATCTCTTCCAAAACGTCGGGTTGTATGTACAAAGAATTTACGATACGTCTATTCTCGCCAACACCCGTGCCGTCCGTTGCCCATTCCTTTTTAGCTAAAGCGTTAACGTCTACCATTTCGGGAAGCTCAACCGCTTCCATCATCTGACCTATCATACCGTCGCCCAAAATCATAACGGGAAGACGATATTTGTCCGCTTTATCAAAAGCAGAGTAAACCAAGTCTACTGCTTCTTGAACGGTAGCAGGCGCTAAAACGAGCATGTGATAGTCCCCATGTCCGCCACCTTTTACGGTCTGGAAATAGTCGCTTTGCGCAGGTTGAATACCACCAAGACCGGGGCCTGCTCTAACGATATTTACGATAACGCAAGGAAGTTCTGCGCCACAAATGTAGGAAATACCTTCCTGTTTCAAACTGATACCGGGGCTAGACGAACTCGTCATAGCGCGAGCGCCTGCGCCCGCTGCACCGTATACCATATTGATAGCGGCTACCTCGCTCTCTGCTTGAACGAATGCTCCACCGACCTCGTTAAGTCTCCAAGACAAATACTCGGGGATTTCGTTCTGCGGAGTGATAGGATAGCCCGCGAAAAATCTACAGCCACCACGGATAGCGGCTTCAGCTATAGCCTCGTTTCCTTTCATCAACTTTTTCATCTTTCCACCTCGATAACACAATCGGGACACATAGTAGCGCAAGCAGCGCAACCGATACACGCCTCTTCGTTTTCAATAACGGCTACGAAATAACCGTTGGCGTTGCTCTCGGTCTTGGATAATGACAACAATTTTTTAGGACAAGCGGTAACGCAAAGTCCACAGCCCTTACACAAAGGCTTGTTAAAGCTAAGTTTTGCCATTTTCATTACTCCTTATATAAACTAAAAAATAATCTCTTCTTCGGGATTGCTTCTTTTATAGAAAAATACGTACTGCTGAACGAATCCCGATAGTTCACCGTACTTATCGCATAACTCGGCGCGCAATTTTTCGCCCTCGGATTTTTTCCTACCGTACGCTTTGACGATCCAAGTATCCACAGGAAAAACTCCGTAACGAGCGTATGCAAACAACATAATGCAGTCCGCGACCTTTCCCCCAACTCCCATAAAAGAACATAACGTGCGTCTCAACTCGTCGTCGGATAAAGAGCGTAAACCCTCGATACCGCCCATATCCAAGACTTTTTGAACCGTTTTGACTATATAGGGAGCGCGATAACCAAGCCCTAGTGAATACAATTCGTCCACCGTTGCTAAGCCTAACTCTTGAGGAGTAGGGAAAGCGTAATAGTCCCCCATATCCTTACCGTAGTGACGAGCAAGTCTATTTAGTATTGCGCGTATTCTTGGGATATGGTTGTTTGCCGATACGATAAAACTCACGAGCATCTCAAAAGGATCTTGAACTAAAAGCCTAAGCCCCCGTCCAAACTCAACCTCGCGAGATAGACCAAACTTTTCCACGATCCGCTTATCAATCTCGTCGTAATCACGATTGAGATCGAAATAATCCACGAAACGCTCGATTTGGTTACCTTTTATTATAACACAATCCTCTTGGTTTATCAATACACATTTAGCATTATTTGCAATAATTTCAAAATTTTCTCCCACTTTTTCGTAGCGAAAAATTTGACCGCATTCCAAAATGCGTTCGGGATCGAAATGAGTCTTGTCGTATATTCGTATTTGGTCTTTTTCTATTTCGTATTTCATAAAAACAAAGGGCAACCGATATACGATTGCCCTAAAAAAGTCTATATAGGTAGATTATACTATGGGGTATACGCTAACCTGTTTATCCTTTTTACCTTTGCGCTCAAATCTAACTACGCCGTCTACGAGGGCATACAAAGTATCGTCTTTGCCGATACCAACGTTGATACCGGGATGAGTAGCAGTACCTCTCTGACGTACCAAGATATTGCCTGCGAGAACACTCTGTCCGTCAGACTTCTTAGGTCCAAGTCTTTTGCTTTCGCTATCACGACCGTTGTGAGAGCTACCCGTTCCTTTTTTATGAGCGAATAATTGAATATTAATAAACATCTTTTAATCCTCCAATTCAATAAAATCCGAAAACCCTTCGTGTAAGTCCTTTATCCCTGCCCACATAGTGGAGAGAATAATATCGGCGTCGTGCGCTGCAGATACCGAAAGATCGTCGGGTAGAGAGAATGATAACTTGCCTTCCTCGTCCAGTCTTTCAAATTCAACTGCTATTCCTGCGACTTGCAAAAGTCCCAAGAGCGCCGTTTGAATGATAGACGAGAGTGCGGCACATACGATATCTTCGCCTTCTACACCGTAACCAGTGTGACCTTCACACGAAACGGAATGGATTTTGCCACAATTTCTGACTACTTTTACGTGAGTCATATTACTTTACGATTTCACAAACTTTAAGAGTGCTGTAGGGCTGACGATGGCCCTGTTTTCTGCGTTCGTTCTTCTTTGCTTTGTATTTGTAAACGATAACTTTTCTCTCTTTACCGTTGCCGAGAACTTCTGCTTCAACGTATGCGCTCTTAACTGCATCTCCAACGATAGCGTTGCCTTCGTCGGAAATCATGATAACGGGCAACTGTACCTTAGAACCTGCTTCAGCGTCGAGTTTCTCAACCTTGAAGATCATGTCCTTCTCTACTTTGTACTGTTTGCCACCGGTTAAAACGATTGCGTACATATTCTATACCTCCTCTTACCAGTCTCGCTATTAAGGCGGTGTAACCACTCTTTAGTGCCTGTTCTATGCGGCTCAAAAGATAATTTACCACAATATGCTCATTAAGTCAATCAAAATGAGGCGTTTTGTAAATTATTTCGTAATCTTTTCTTGTCCACCCATGAAAGGACGAAGAACTTCGGGGATCGTAATAGATCCGTCTGCGTTTTGATACTGCTCAACGATAGCGGGCAATATTCTGCTGGTTGCAAGACCGGATCCGTTCAAGGTGTGAATGAATTCGGGTTTGCCTTGTGCATTTCTGAAACGAGTATTATTTCTTCTTGCTTGGTACTCACGAGCGTTAGATACGGAAGAAACCTCTTTGTAGATACCCATGGACGGAATCCAAACCTCGATATCGTAGGTACGAGCCATGGACGCGCTACAATCTCCTGCTGCGAGTTTGCTTATTCTAAAGTGGAGACCGAGTTTTTCAACAAGACGAGCAGCTTTACCTAACATCTCTTCAAACGCTGCGTCCGATCCTTCGGGAGTGGTGTATTGGATCATTTCAACCTTGTTGAACTGATGACCTCTGATCATACCTCTCTCCTCGGAACGATAACTACCTGCTTCTTTTCTATAGCAAGGAGTGTAGCCTGCGAACTTCATAGGCAATTCGTTAGCGTCAATAATCTCGTCACGGTACATATTTACCAAAACGGTTTCCGCAGTCGGCAACAAGAAATGTCCGTCCTCTTTTGCGCCTTCAGAATCAATCCAATAAACCTCTTCTGCAAACTTGGGGAACTGACCTGCACCGAAACCACAGTTGTAGTTGAGCATGTGGGGAGGAAGAATAAACTCGTATCCGTCTGCTATATGCTCGGAGATAAAGAAATTCAACAAAGCCCACTCAAGTCTAGCACCGTCGTGACGATAGAACCAAAAACCGTTACCGCCAACTTTAGCGCCTCTCTCGTAGTCGATCATCTTAAGATTGTTACACAAATCAACGTGGTTTTTCGCCTCGAAATCGAATACGGGTTTTTCACCTACTACTTTTACGACAGCGTTGTTTTCCTTACCACCTGCAACAACGTCTGCGTCAGGGATATTGGGTAACTCTGCCATAAAAGTATTGATATAAGAGGACAACTCTGCTACCTTTTTATCCATTTCAGAAATATCAGTACCGAGTTTCTTCATAGCAGCGATAGTCTCGTCCACGGGTTTACCCTCTTTTTTGAGTTTGGGAACGAGAGCGGAAACGCGATTTCTTTCTGCTTTCATTTTCTCGGTTTCTTGCAAAAGTTCACGACGCTCTTTGTCTGCCTTTAAGAGTTCGTCAAAGTTGATATTGGGATTTTTTCTCCATAGAAGGTCTAAAACTTCTTGCGGATTATTTCTGATACGATTTAGGTCTAACATAGCCCACCTCTATAAAATTTTAATATTAGATATATATTATAGCACTAAATAAATACTTTGTAAAATTATTTTTGTTAAAATTTAGTTGAAAACACAAATAATACGTTGTGTTTTTGGCGTTTTTATACTATAATAGACCTATACGAAACTATACGGAGTTTTAACTATGAAAAAAATATTAATTTCTATTTTGTGCGTAGTACTTTGTTTGTCCTTCTTTGGTTGTAACTCGTCTACGCCGGAAATTTCCTCAATCTATATCCCCGATTACGAGAAACTCGTATACGAGGTAAAAGAGTCGGGAACGTCGGCTACTCTTACTGGAACGCTCACTATGGTGGCAGAGAGAGTAGCGCTTTCTAGAGAAGAGAGCATAACCGTAATTGATAACGACGGTAAAATCGAGGAGAAAAAGGTAAACGTTGCAACTAAAGCTTTCGTTTTGACCTCTACTTTGGAATTTAACGGTGACGTAATGGTGTCCAAACTCATCACTTCATCTACCTTCCAACCCTTGTATTCTTTCAAGTCCCTCGTGGTTGATAAAGAAAAGAGTGCATGGAGCGGAGAAGAGGACGAGCCTGCTTGCGTTAGCTACGCTCTATCTACCGTGTACGAAGCGGGTAGCAATAAGGCTAATTCCAATTTTATTCGTCAACAAAAATACGGTGACGATATAACCAAGTGGAAGCACACCAACATGGCGTTTGACAATCTTCCTACCAACAACTCAAGATATTTTGACGTAAACCAAACCTATTACGCTCTTCGTTGCGTAAAGAGTTTGCACGATAACAAATTCCAATACACGTTCTATATGCCCATGGCGTTGGAGTCTAACACAAAATATCTTATCTGCAACGGCGAAGAGGGATCTAAGGACTTGGCAAATTTCCCCTACGTTAAAGAAACCTACAAAGACGACGAGGACTTTTCCTTGTCCTACACCAAGGTGTCTATCACGCCCTCTGGTGAGGCAGTAAGGGGTTCGAGTATCGAGGTTTATTACGCTCGTCAGTCCATTCACTCCTTATCTCAAACGGATAAAACTAAGGACGGAATTTGTGAGAGATTGCCTTTGCTTATCGTAGAAAACCAAGCAAAATCAACCATCTCTCAAGAGAATGCAAATCCCAATGCTCGTGGCACTATGACTTATAGTTTGATAAGCGTTGTTACGGAAAAATAAAATAGTATAATAAAAAAGGAACTCGTAAGAGTTCCTTTTTTTGTAGGTTAATTATTTCCTTTTCATATCTATTGCGTTTTCGTATGCCTCAACGTAGCGTTTTGCTATATCCTCCCACGTTATACTCATAGTGGCGGAGTTTTGAGAAACTCTTTTAAGTAACTCCTCATCGTCCATTAATTGCTCTATTTTATCGGCAACGCCTTTTTCACTATAAGGCGCAACGAATCCCGATACGTCGGGAGTTATTCGCTCGGACGAGCCAGTGTGCGCTATTGCTAAAGTGGGTACGCCACACTCCCCTGCCTCTAGAACGACTAGCGGATCGTTATCAAAAATACTAGTGAAGAGGAAAAGGTCACTTTTTGCGTAAATCTCATTGAGTTTACCTCTATCCCTTATAGCACCCGTCATAACAACGTTGTCTGCTAAGCCTAATTTCTTTACTTGGCGCTTAAACTTTTTCTCTTGAGGTCCTTGTCCTACTACGTAGAAGACAAAATCACGATTTCTCTTTTTTAGTTCGGCAAGCGCACGGAAGGAAAAAGAAAGGTTTTTGAAATTAGACAAAAGTCCTACGAACAGTAAGGTGAATCTATTCTCTTTTTTAACCTCGATATCTACAAACTGAGAGGACTCGTGACCGTTACGAATGACGAGGACGGACTTATCCTTTAAGCCGTAAGATTGAAGTTCGGGAATCATAGAGTCGGATACCGTGGTCAAAACGTCCGCACGTTGAGCACGCTTAACGAAATGCGCACACATAAGTTTTACGATAAAGTTAAGCTTGAAAACTTGTTTGTAGCAGTAAGCGTACTTGGTATGCACGGTGCACGCGACGGGAATGGAGTGCTTTTTTCCGTAAGTATTTGCATACTTTGCCATAGTGCCTAGGGTGCAAGTGTGAATAACGTCGGGTGTAAAAGTATCAAGTTCTTTTTTGATTTTTTTAGTCAATGCGGGCATAGACCAAAAGTCGTTACCAAAGCCAATGCTTTTGGAACGAATAACGGAAAATGGCAAGGGCGTTTTCTCCTCGTACTCTCTATGATAGGAGGGTGCAAAAACCTTGACCTCGTGAGAGTGAGAGAGTTCTTTTGCAAGTCTTAAAACGGCATTCTCCGTACCACCTATTCCCGGCAAAAAACTGTCTGTAAATATAGCAATCTTCATAATCGTATTATATACCCTTTTGGCGTATTATGTCAAGGAATAGAAAAAGGTAGAAAAAGCGCACGTATCGAGCGTGTGCTACACCTTGTAAAACGCGATTATGCAGAGCAGGACGAGAAGAATAAAAAAGGATGATTTTTATGCTTGATTTTTATAAAACGCCCGAAATGCAAGTAAGACGAGGAGTGTGAGCGTTTTTGAAAGGAGCGTACTTTTTGTACGTGACTTGATAAAAGGTGATACACGACGAAGTATTACGCCGTATATCGGGTGTTTTATCGTAAAACGCATTATTTGCGAGATAGACGAAATAGCAAAACTGCCCCAAGGGGCGCGTACTAAGTGGTACGTGAATTTTCTTGTAAAACGCAATTATGCTAAGATAGATAAAAAACCGACCAATTTTTGGTTGGTTTTTATAGTTAATTTTTGTAAAACGCCCGAGATACACGTAAGACGAGGAGTGTGAGCGTTTGAGAGGAGCGTACTAACTTGTAAAACGCGATATTTGCGAGAGAGACGAAAAAGAGAAAGGCTCCCTAAGGGGCGCGTACTAAAAGGTACGTAACCCGAAGGGAGCCTTTTTATTTTGAAGTATATCGACGCAAATATCGCGTTTTACTCAGCGGTGTAATTATCAAAATACCCCTGAATAAACACTATCGGCGTTCCTTTGTCGCCCGAACCTGAGGTTAGGTCGCACAAAGAACCTATTAAGTCGGTAAGTCTACGAGGAGTAGTTCCTTCAGATGCCATTTTACCAACGAGGTTACCGTCTTTTGCGTGAATCTTTTCTTTGATTGCATTTTTGAGTTCGTCACCAGAGAGGTTGGAAAACTCGTTATCTGCTAAATATTTGAGTTTCAACTCGTTGGGAGTGCCCTCCAAACCGTCAGTGTATGCAGGAGAAACAACGGGATCGGCAAGTTCCCAAATCTTTCCTACGGGATCTTTGAACGCACCGTCACCGTAAACCATAACCTCTATGTGTTTTCCAGTAGCTTCAAACAAGCGTGCTTGGATCGCATCAACAATGGGTTGACAATCTCTAGGGAAGAGTTTAACTCTATCTTCGTTTGCTTTATTTGAACCTAACAAACCGTAGTCTGCGTTATAACCGCTACCGTTTATAGAATGATTCATAATCTCGTCAAGACCTAAAACGATATTAGCACCAGCGGACTTTAAGATACGTTTGGTACGTGCGCGAGTATGTATATCACAAGTTAAAACGTTTTTGGTGTAGTCCAAAATAGCGCGAGGGTTGTTTGCAAAAACTATTTCACATTCTGCCCCACACTCACGAATGAGGTTTTCGTAGTACTCAACGTAATCAATACCCGTAAATCTATGCTTTTCATATCCAAAAAGTTCACGATATTTAGCCAAGGACAAAACGTCACTATAGGGATTTACTCCTTTTTCGTCCAAGGTATCAAGGCTCACTAAATGGTTACCAACCTCATCGGAGGGGTAAGAGAGCATCAAAACTATTTTCTTTGCACCTTTTGCTATACCTCTTAGACATATAGCAAAACGGTTACGGCTCAAAATAGGGAAAATAACGCCTACCGTATTTCCGCCAAACTTTGCTCTAACGTCGGTTGCAATATCGTCAACCGATGCGTAATTGCCTTGTGCGCGTGCAACGATAGCCTCGGTCATAGCCACGATATCGCGATCGCGGAATTTGAAACCGTCGTCTTTGGACGCATCTAATACGGAGGTGGTAACGATATCAATGATATCGTCCCCTTCTCTGATGATGGGAGCGCGTACGCCACGTGATACAGTACCAATCATGCGACTCATAGAAAAAACTCCTTTTGTGATAAAAAAGATTTTGTTTATTATCACGACAATTTATTATAATACGATAACGAAAATTTTTCAAGTAATTGAGGGTGGGTAGACAAAAAAAATTAGTAAAGATTTTTATTTTTTTCTACGGAAAAATAAAAAAAGAGTGGTTCAAAAAGAACCACTCTTTTAATTAGTCAATTAACTAAGATTATTCAGCAGGAACGTATTCTTGAACCTGACCGATACCACCTACGGAGATAACTCTATTCAAGTCTTGACCTTCAGAGGTGTACATCTTGTAATCAGACATGATGAAATCCCATGCACCACCTGCGTTCTGACCAGAATTGTACCAAATAACGATATGGAGATCGTCGGTCAAATCAGGATAGAGAACGGAGGTAACTTTGATCCAATCTTCGCTAGATGCAACTTTCTTGTAGTATACGAGGCTACCGTCGATCATGTTATCGAAATCGGGAGCGGTGTACTCGATCTTAATATTCAAAGCCTCGCCACCGTAGTTACAACCATCGGTGTAGGGGTCGAAGTTGGAGTAACCTTCTTCAAGCTCACAGTACTCGTTGTAGTTGGTGTCACCACAGATAGTAGCGTAACGACCGTCGTAAGAACCGGTGTCTAATGCGAAGTTTCCGTAGAAACCAACGGTCTTACCGTAGGACTGAGGTACGCTAGTGGGGAATACGCCGGAAACGACGGATACTCCACCCCAAACGTTGTACCACAAACCGTACTCAACGGAGTCAACGGTGAATTCCCAAGTCAAGGTCTCACCAGGAGCAAGATCTACACCCTGCATGTTACCATACCACATCTGGAAGGAACCGTTTGAATCAACAGATGCATCGGTGTTAGCGCGGATATTTAAGAGTTTGCCTTCTTCCCAAGTTACGAAAGTGGGAACTTCAATTTCAGTGTTCTCAACAACGTCTGCATCACCGTTAGTAGCGGAGTTGAAACCGTAGTTTTCCTCTACGCCACCGCCTACTCTATCTACCCAAGATCTGTAACCAGTGAAGGTCCAGCCACGAGCACCAGCGTTTTCATCAAGACAAAGTCCCATAAATACTCTAGAGGTGTCCTGAACGTTATCCAAGGTCAAATTGGTAGTGTCAGCAAGCAAAACGTATTCGCTATCGGACTGAGCCATATGTTTTACGTAAACGTACAAAGAACCAGTGGTCTCTGCGGTAGGAGCGGTGTAAGAGAACTTAACGCTCTGATCTTTAACGATCATCTGGGTGGGATCCCAACCAGTACCGTTGTCAACGCCTACATTGTTCTTATTGTTCTGAGTCAAGTAGTGACCGGGCCACGGATCGAAATATGCCCAGTTAGCGTACTGGAAGGTGAAGAAACGACCAGACTGGTTGTAGTGGTTGTTATCATATCCGAGCATTACGTAGAAGTTGTAGTTAGCTTTAGGCATATTAGCTGCGATAACGTCGAACTCAATGTTCAAGGTAGAACCGTCAGAGATATCTGCAGGAACAGAGGTACCGAAGCTCATCTTACCAGAAGCGGTAGTGTAAGCGTCGTATACTTTCTCGGATATGTCGTCTGCGATCCATTGAGCCTTCAAGGTAATGTCTTCGGTAACAACGTCGTTTTCGAAATCGAACTCGGTGTCGTCAGCTTTGTACCAACCGTCTAATTCACCGGGAAGAACGATACCTTCAACAGTTGCATCGGGAGCAGTGATCTTGTCACCAGCTGCAGCGTAGATGTACCACTGTTCGTGGTTACGCGCGCCGTTCCAATCCAAGGTAACTTTAACCTGAAGACCTTTGTTTGCATAGAAGTTTTTACCTGCGCTTACAGCGTACTCAGACTGTGCACCTGCGTTAGCGATGTCACCAGAATAGATAGCTACACTGTAGAGTCCTTCGGGCATATCGTAGATAGCAACACCGAATTTTCCGTCTTCGCCTTTAACAAGACCGGGGAAGATAAGGGAATTAGCTGCGCCTTCGGGAGTGATGATAACACCATACTCGGTAGCGTCAGTGTTTACAGTACCAAAGAAGATATTTGCGGCACCACTGTGATTAGCAGTAGTATATTCGCCGAAATATGCATCAGCAGCCATAGATGCAGTGTTTTCTGCGCTAGCAACTACTGCGAAAGCGCTGAATACCATGCAAAGAGCAGCTAATACAAGAACAATTTTAGAAATCTTTTTCATCTTAGCCCCTCCTTAAATCTGCACACCTGAGCCGTACTCATAAGACGTGATAGAGCCACCCAACTGTGACAAATCGTCTGCAAAAGATCCCCAAGGATCTGCTGCTACGGTCTCACTCTGAACCAAACTCATAACACTGAGCATAGGTTTCTCGTAAATTTTCATAATGAACAACCTCCAAAATCATATTTCCGACATAAGTCGAATGGATTTTATTTCGTATCGTTCGACAAATTAGCCGATAATACATTATGATTATATACAATTTTTCATTTTGTGTCAATAGCTTTTTTAAGAATTTGGTAAAAAGTTTTACATTTTCACCTTTATAGGTCAGTTTCTGACAATATTAGTCGTCTGCTTATGGATAATTAGATTCCGCACTCGTTTTTTACCCTATATTTTATTGTATATAATATATATACTTAAGTTAGTTATATTTATTACGGTTATTTATTCATTAAGGACAGAATATAATTGGGTATGAATATTAAAATAGTTTCTGAAATACCGTGTAGTATCTTTTACGAAGGGGCGCAAAAAATCGCTCCGTTTAGTATTATCACGAAAGAGGAGGAGAGAGTGCAACTATCCGTTCTCCCCTCTTCTCCCGAAAAATATTCCGCTTACACCTTAATAATCACGATTACTAACGATAAAATAGCGGATATATCGGGTGGGGCTCGAGTTATTTGTTGGGGAGAGGGACGAGCGACTATTCATCTAGCGCCACCTAAGGTACAATTTCGGTTTACGCCTCGCGTACTCGGTCAAAAAAAACTCAACAAAGACCTCGTTACCCTCTACGACGACGGAATAAAGAAAATTATGTGCGAAGGAACGTCGTTTTACACCTTCGATCTACCAGAGGGTGTGGAAAACTTGAAAATGAAGGTAAAAGAATTGGATAGAGGGGCTATAGTTTGCGTAAACGGACGGGTGCAGGATAAAGAATATCTACTTGCACTGTATTCCAACGAGCAAGAGTGGAAAATAATGCACGAACTTATAGCGGACGAAATAGTAGTTTTGGAGAACGGGGTTAAGACTGTAGAGGTTTTGCCTACTATGCTTCGCCACGAGGTTAGGTCTTTCTACCCTGCTTTCTCAACCGCCGTCAAGCGTGATTTCGTCCCGACTATAAAACACTCCTATCCCGATATTTTACTACCCTATCTTTTCTTTGAGTCTTTATTTATGGGGGACGAGAACTTCGCTCGTCTTCTAGACGACGGACTGTCCAACGATAGGAGTGCTATTCTAGAATTTATCGGAGAGGTAGACACCGTGGTTTCGCCCGACTTTGGGGAATGGGACTTAGACGTCGTAGCTCTTTATAACTCAAAAGAGAGAATAATACGCCCCGATTTATACAAAATCAAGGTGGAAAATGGGAAAATTAGCAATATAATACACCTTCTTACTTGCAATTAAAAAAAATTTTTGTTATACTACTATGGATAATCAAAAAAATTTACACGAGAGGTGTGTGTTATGGCAAATTTAACTATGGATCAACTCGTTGCTCTTTGTAAAAGCAGAGGTTTCATTTTCCCCGGTAGTGAACTCTACGGTGGTCTCGCTAATACTTGGGATTACGGTCCTTTAGGTTCGGAACTTAAGGCTAACGTTAAGAAAGCTTGGCTTAAAAAGTTCGTTCAAGAATCCCCCTACAACGTAGGCGTAGACTGCGCTATTTTGATGAATAGCGAGGTTTGGCACGCTAGCGGTCACTTGGGTGGTTTCTCCGATCCTTTGATGGACTGTAAAGAATGTAAATCTCGTCATAGAGCGGATAATCTTATAGAGGATTATGCTAAACGCAAAAAACTCGACCTTAATATCGCTGGTTGGTCTAACGAGCAGATGGAACAGTATATAGCAGACAACGCTATTCCTTGTCCTATTTGCGGTAAGTCCAACTTTACGGGTATCAGAAAGTTTAACCTTATGTTCAAAACTTTCCAAGGCGTTACCGAGGACTCTGCTAACACCGTTTATCTCCGTCCCGAAACCGCTCAAGGTATCTTCGTAAACTTCAAAAACGTTCAACGTACTACTCGTAAAAAAGTTCCTTTCGGTATCGGTCAGGTTGGTAAATCTTTCCGTAACGAGATTACTCCGGGTAACTTTATCTTCCGCGTACGTGAGTTCGAACAAATGGAACTTGAATTCTTCTGCAAACCCGGTACCGACCTTGAATGGTTTGATTACTGGAGAAGCTTCTGCCATAATTGGCTCTTGTCTTTAGGTTTCGACGACAACAAACTCCGTCTTCGTGACCACGACAAGGAAGAACTTTGTTTCTATTCCAAAGCTACCACGGACTTTGAATTCCTCTTCCCCTTCGGTTGGGGCGAACTTTGGGGTATTGCGGATAGAACGGACTACGATTTGACTCAACATATGAATAGATCGGGTAAAGACCTCTCCTACACCGATCCCGTTACTAACGAAAAGTACGTTCCCTACGTTATCGAGCCTTCGTTGGGTGTAGAACGTATGGTGCTTGCTCTCTTGTGTAACGCTTACGAACAAGAAGAACTTGAAGGTGGCGACTCCCGTGTAGTTTTGCATTTCCACCCCTTCATCGCTCCTATCAAGGTTGCCGTTCTCCCCTTGCAGAAACAACTCAACGAGAAAGCAGAAGAGATTTACTCCGCTTTGTCCAAAAAGTTCAACTGTGATTTCGACGGAAGCGGTTCTATCGGTAAACGTTATCGTAGACAGGACGAAATCGGTACTCCTTTCTGCGTAACGGTTGACTTTGAGACCTTGGAAGACGGTTGCGTAACTATTCGTGAGAGAGATACGATGAAACAAGAAAGAATCAAGATAGAAGACCTTGAGGCTTATATCGCAAAAGCCATTGAGTTCTAAGTAGATATTTTATATTGGAAGGACCTGCTAAAAAGCAGGTCCTTTTTTTGTAAAAACTTTTAATCTTATTTTTATATACTTTACTCACCCTTTTGTCGCGCCCAAAAGGGTGGCAAAAGG
>JAFQWW010000057.1 GCA_017407285.1 Clostridia bacterium | reverse complement strand
GTTTATCTGCGTAAAACACGTTAGAATAAATACTGAAATCAAACTTATCATTCGGGCAATATATCAATGCGTTTATCGTGTTTTTCGTAGTCGGCGCACAGTAGAATTTTTCATACGATAAACCATTTTTGTCAAGTATTCTAGAAATATCCAAGAAACTATTAATGTCGTAACAAACGACTAAGTTGCCATATGGATTTTCCGCAAATTCATTCAAAATTATTCTATATAATTCATTTTTATCAAATACTTGAGCTTCTTTTTGAGGTAATCTTGCGGTTTTTGCAAAATTTATCATCTCAAGCGCACGATCACCATTTCGAGTAAACTCACCTATTTCTAATCTCTCTAAAACGGCTTGAGGATAAACTCGTCCATTGAATTCATTCAAAGATAGTGAGTAAAAACAATGAGTTTTTGTGTCCGAATTTAATAATGGTAAATACTCCCCTTTGAAAAATCCTGATACCGTGTAGCCTAATTTCGTAGGATAATTGATATGGATGGGATTATTCTTGCCGTATTGATAATTACAATTAGAAACGAGTGAATGAAATATCGGTTTTGGATTTGATTGACCGAAAGGTTCAAAACTCTTTAATTCATTCAAAAACTCGCGTGATACGTTTTGATCCGTTATGTCTATATCGTAGTAATATGACGGAATAAACAAATCATCCGAGTAGTTTTCCTTAATATAGCTTAAGAAATTTTCTCTAAAATCCTCAAACTTAGATATGTCCATGCTAACGCCCGCCGCTTGAGCGTGTCCACCAAATTTTATAAAATAGTTCTCAAATTTGCACAGAAGTTCGAAGATGTTTATACCTTCAATACTTCGACAAGATCCCCTCAATTCGCCGTTTTCGTGGCAAAATAGAATTACTGGGCGATGAAATCTTTCTGCAAGTTTACTAGCGGTTATGCCTAATACACCCTTGTGCCAATCTCCGTATAAAACTATTGCTCTATCGTGATTCAAGAAGGGTTTTGCGTACTCTAACGCTTCTTTTTCGATTTTCTCGCAAATTGCTTGTCTTTGTGCATTCTCTTCGTTCATTTCTTTTATCAAACAAGATAAAACGAAATAATCGCTTTCAGTAAACAAAGCTATTGCACGTGAGGCATCGCCTAATCTACCTAAGGAATTTATTCTTGGGACGATTTTGAATCCTAAATCGTATCCCGTGATATCGCTTTTAAGCCCTAGAGAATCAATAAGTTGTTTTAGCCCAGAACGAGGAGAAGATAAAAGTTTATCTATTCCGTATTTAACTAAAACTCTATTAGCACCAGTTAAAGGAACAATATCGCCCATCGTGGCTATTGCTACGACGTCAATATAGTTCATGACAAAATCAAGTGAGGACAGAGTCATCGCTAGCATAAACGCTACACCTGCCCCACAAAAATCGGTGTAAAGATTCTTATCTAAATCAAGATGAGGATTGACGATAATACAATCGGGTAAATTCGCAGAAGGCTCGTGGTGATCCGTGACGATAACGTCTATACCTAATTCGTTTAAGCAATAGTCGATTTCATCTTTAGCAGATATACCACAGTCCACCGTGATGATAAGATCGGGAAAATGCTCGTCTGCTATGCGTTCAAGCGCCTCGACACTCAAACCGTATCCTTCTTCAAGTCGTTTGGGAATGTAAACGAACACCTTTCCCCCAAGGTGCTTTATAGTCTCAGACAAAATAGTTGAAGCACACACACCGTCGCAATCGTAGTCACCGTAAACGATGATAGTCTCCTCTCGCTCAATCGCCTGACTAATGCGTTGAACTGCATTTAATACACCGGTATACGCACGAAAATCGGGTAAATCATTTCTTTGCGGTTGCAAAAAAGCGCGCGCATCGTCTGAGGACAAAAATCCACGTGATGCGAGCAATTTTGCTGTTAATGGTTGAATTCCTAATTCGCGAGATAGTTTTTCAGCTACGGTATTATTTATGCAGTTTTTTTGCAATACAGACATACTCAATGAAAAAACAAAGCCTCCTCAATATAGAGAAGGCTTTGAAAATTTTATAAGTTATTTAGACTCGGTCTTAACCTTGTCGTTGAGTTTTCCACCACTGAGTACAACCCAAAGTGCGGGAGCAATACAGATTGATGAGAAACTACCTGCTAAAAGTCCAAAGATGATGGGGAGCGCAAACTCACGAATACTAGGCAACGCAATAACTGCAAGTACCGTGATGGTAGCAAGAGTAGTAAAGGTTGCGTATATCGTACGAGTGAAAGAACTCTTTATTGCATCGTTTGCGATATCCTTCTTCGTAACTTTTTCTAAATGAACAGCCTTCTTTTTATATTCTCTTACTCTATCAAAGATAATAATCGTTGAGTTGATTGAGTAAGCGATAATGGTAATAATTGCTGCGATAAAGGAAGTGTTAACCTGAATCTGGAATATTGCGGTGCAAGATACCATGAATAAAACGTTTACAATCAAAGCAATAATTGCAGCTAAACCAGATTTCCAGTCAAATCTAAATCCAATGTATACGAGCATTACGATAGACGCCGCTACGATTGCGATCGTTGCTCTTAAGAGTAACTCTTGGCTAGCGGTATTACTAATTGTTTCAATAGTGATACCTACAGCCTCGTCGTCAATCTGCGCTCTATAAGATTCAGTCAAAGTGGATTTAACGGTTTCATTCAAAGCAATCATTTCGTCTTCAGTACCCTTATTTTCGTATCTTACGAGAATAGACGTACCGTTATCGTATGATTTTTGAGTTTGAGCAACAACGAGTCCGTTTGATTCAATAATTTTTACGGTTTTGGAAAGTTCAGTGTTGTATTCCGCGTCCGTCAAATCTTTATTGAAAGTAACGTTTACGATAGTACCACCTTCAAACTCAATACCAGTATTGAGACCAAGCATAAGCATTACTACGATACCTGCTACGATAATGATTGCAGGAATCAAGAACCATATCTTGGATTTTCCTATTACGTCAAATTGTTTCTTACTCATAGGTCAACCCCCTTTCTCGTAGCCAAACCGTATGCACGAGCGTTCTTTCTATCAAAAGGAACGAACAAGTTCAAGATTCCACGAGTTATAAATACTGATGTGATGAATGAAAGTACTACACCAACGAGCAAGGTCATTGCAAATCCTACGATAGCACCAGTACCTGCGATCCACAAAACGATCGCACCGAGTACTGTGGTAACGTTTCCGTCGATAATAGCTGCGTAAGATTTTTTGAAACCTTGAGGGAATATGGTGTTTTCCAAGGATTTTCCAGGATTACTTGCATATTCGTCACGCATTCTCTCAAAGATAATGATGTTTGCGTCAACCGCCATACCAATACTAAGAATAATACCTGCAATACCAGGTAAGGTCAACTGCATGAAAGGCAAGATTGCAAGTGCTACCATATACAACAATACGTAGATGATGAGCGCGATATCTGCAACGAGACCAAGCTTGCGATAAACGATAACCATGAAAATCATAACGATAGCAAGACCAATACCACCAGCGATTAAAGCTTGATTCATAGCGCTATCACCCAAGGTCGCACTAACTTCACCGCTTGAATACGTCTTAAGTTTTACGTTAAACGCACCACTTGCAATACGCATAGCAAGGTCATTAGCCTCTTCGTAAGTGAAGGGATTGGTATCACGAGAAATAACTGCCGAACCACCAACGATAGCTTCGGTAACGGTAGCGGTAGAAACAGTATTGCCGTCAACTATGATAGAGATCGTGGAGTAACCTGCTGAACCGTTTGCAATAGCTTTAGTAGCATTTGCGAACTTTTCTGTACCGCTTGCATTGAATTGAAGACCTACGCCGTATTTACCGTCTTGGTAGGTAACGCCTGCGGTTTCAACGTCTTCACCGGTCAAAAGAATATAATCAGAGTTGCTCTCGTAATCTTCCTCATGACCACCTGCTACGAATACCATATCTGCGGGGTTACCGAGAAGATCGAAAAGTTCTTGAGGATCAGAAACGTCGGGAACTTCAACACGAATACGCTTTGCACCGTTCGTGTCGGTTTGGATAGTAACGGTTCCTTCGTTATAACCCTTGTCCTGCAAAATCGTTTGCAATCTCAAAACGGTTGCGTTAACGTTTGCATCAGTGACTACTTCGCCCTCGTCAAGTGCAGTAACGTCGTATACGACGTATACACCACCTTCGAGGTCAAAACCAAACTTAATATATCCCGAAATGGAATCCCAATCGTAAATGCCCAATTCACCGTTATTCAAAGGAACGAAGGTCAAAAAGGCAAGTCCAAGGATAAGTATCGAGACGATAATTAAGATAATTGTTGACTTTGTCTTACTCATCTATATAATAGCCTCCTATTATCATCAATATATAATTATATACAATTATTAAAATATAGTCAATTAAAAACGCTAAAAAACGCTTATAATATCTAAATTTGAGACTTATGTTCGCGTCCTAGTTGAACGTAAACGTCCGCGTTGCGCATAGTGTTTGAAAGATCAGCCTCCCCAACCTCACGAAAAACCTTAGCAGGGCTACCGAGAGCAACCGAATTTTGGGGAATAACTTTGTTTTGGGTAAGCAAAGCGCCCGCACCAAGAATGGAGTTGTCTCCGATCTCGCTACCGGTAAGGGCAATTGATCCCATACCAATCATAACGTTGTCCCCTATTTTTTTACAATGAACGATAGCGTTGTGACCAACCGTAACGCCTCGTCCTATCACTATACCCTCGTCAGTATGAACTACGGAGTTGTCCTGAATATTGGTATTATCGCCAATAATTACGGGACCGTCGTCGCCACGAATAACCGCACCGTACCAAATACTACAGTTTTCGCCAATAGTTACGTCTCCGATAACGGTAGCGTTATCTGCAACGAAAGCGCTATCTGCAATCTTAGGAGTTTTTCCATTGAAAGATTTAATCATTCTTTTCTTCCTCTTCGTACGCGTATAACGCCATGGAAAGTTCAAATCTCTTTCTCATAAGTTCGCAACTTCTATCGTACGGTTTTTTCAAATCCCCCATATAATGGTGAGATGCCGCAATACAACCACCGCTACAATAGTATTTCGCAAAGCAATTTTTACATTCTGGTTTCTTTGTTACGTCAATGCTCGCAAAAACGTTTTGAATATCGCGATTAAAGGTCTTGTCCAACACACTACCCATACGATAATCAAGTTCACCAACGAACTGGTGGCAAGGATAAATATCTCCTATTGGTGACACTGCAAGATACTCTGCCCCCGCTCCACAACCAGTAAGTCTTTTATTTAAGCACGGACCGTGTTTTAAGTCTAACATAAAATGGAAGAAATTGAAGGCTTTTTCGGTGTGCAAACGGTCAAGATATAGATTGGCAAGTTTATCGTATTCGGAAATGATCTTAGGAAAATCTTCCGATTTAAGCGCCAATGAATGATCGTCGTCTAAAACTACGGGTTCAACGGAAATCTGGTCAAAACCGTTATCAGACAAAGATTTTACGTCTTCAGAGAAATCAAGGTTATCGTGCGTGAAAGTGCCACGAACGTAATATTTCCTATCTCCTCTAATTTTACGCATAAGTTTAGCGCCGTCCATTACGGCATCATAAGATCCGCATCCAGTTGATGTGATACGAGTTTTATCGTGCACGCATTTTCTACCGTCCACGCTTAATACGATATTATCCATCTCCTCGTTGAGCCAATTTGCGATATCTTCGTCTAACAATACGCAGTTAGTAGTCATAGTGAAACTAAACTCTTTATTAGCCTCTTTTTCGCGCTCTCTTGCGTAAGCAACGCAAGACTTTACAACGTCAAGGTTCAACAAAGGTTCTCCACCAAAAAAGTCTACCTCTAAACTCTTTCTATCTCCACTATTCTCAATGAGAAAATCGATAGCCGATTTTGCTACCTCTTCACTCATATAATCACGAGCGGTATTATACGTACCTTCAGATGCAAAGCAATATTTGCATTTTAAGTTACAATCATGACAAATATGCAAGCAAAGTGCTTTAACATCCGTTCTTTTGCCTTGATACGTGAAATTTTTATCAGGAGAAAATAAAACTCCGAGTTTCTTCAACTCCTCAATTTCCTCTCTGCCTTCATCTTTCACCTCTTGAGCGAGGTCACGATATAATAAAACTTCTTTGTCAGTAGGTTTTTCGTCCGTGTTATATTCGTTTTTTAACAACAAAAAAACGGGAAGATCTATTTTAAATAGACTTCCCCCTTCGGTATCCCAAACGAAGTAATCTTCACCGTGGTTATCACGGCGAAAAGTAAAGGTGTGTACCATTTAATTACTTCTGTTCTTTCTTAACGGTGTTTACACGGGTTTCAGGTTGTTTGCAGGACTGGTTACCAACGGTACAGCTAGTCTTACAAGCAGATTGACAACTGCTCTGGCATTCACCACATCCACCGTCAACTCTTATACAACTTTTAACAACAGTCTTAATATGTTTCATAATAGAAAACCTCCAAGTAATTTAGGACTGTTATTATTATATATTATATAACGACAAAATGCAAGTTATTTATGCAAATTTACTGTAAGAATTCCACTAATTGCGCCCAAAATAATGCCGAATACGACGCTAACTATATTCATTCCCGCAAATAATCCAACTCCGCCAAGTAAAGAGAAGATAAAATAGGAAAGAACCACGTACACTAAACCGCACACCGCACCGTTTACCGCACCGTTTTCTTTGCTTTTTAAGCCGTAAAAAACGCCTAGAAAAACACTAATTATTTTTATGACGGTATTACCTATCAAAACGGCGTTTTCACTCAATGACGCGAATTTTACGATTAATGCAAATATTAAGACCAAAACTACGGATATAACGATAGATATTAGTACGGAAAAAAGAACGTTTTTAATATTTATTTTAAAAAAAGAATTTACCATATCGACCTCCGATACAGTATATTAATTAAAACTATTTTTATAACAAAAAAAGAGCCCTATAAAGGACTCTTTTTAAAGACGAAATTATTTATCTTCTTGAACTTCGCTAACGTCTGCGCTCTCAGCAACTATATCTTTGCTCTCCTCTACAACTACGGGTTCTGCGGTTGCAGTAGGCGCAACTACGGTTGCAGATGCAACGGAGTAGATAGCAACTTTATCAATATTGATATAGGTAGGAGCGTTAGCAGTACCTACGTTAATAGTCAAAATACCAGTAGCTTCGTCAATAGCAGTGATTTTACCTACCATACCACCGATAGTTTTGATCTCGTCGCCTGCTTTGAGGTTAGCAAGCATATTAGCCATTTGTTTTTGTCTCTTTTTCTGAGGAATGATGGACGTGAGCAACAACAACACGATAAAAGCCACCATAATGATGGGCAACAAAATTCCGCTACCGTTGTCCTTGGTCTCTGCCAACAAATTTAAAAAATTCATTATTAATTCTCCTTTCATTTTATTTTAATAATATACACTAATCTTAACTTAAAGTCAAGCATATTTTATTTGTTGTAATTTTTACGAAATTCTTGAACGAAATCAAGATATCTGTCTTCGTAAATCGCCTCTTTTATTTTTGCAGTTAAGCGTTGTAAGAAACGAATATTGTGCAAAGACAACATACGTCCACCTAAAATCTCGTCGGTGTTTATCAAGTGACGAATATAGGCTTTAGTGTAGTTTCTACAACAATAACAATCACACCCCTCTTCAACTGGTGTAAAATCTTCTTTGTACGTTGCGTTTCTAATAGTAATATCGCCCGTCATAGTCATAGCCGTACCGTTTCTTGCAATTCGAGTCGGTAAAACGCAGTCAAACATATCTATACCACGCAATACCCCCTCAACGATACAATCTGCGCTACCTACCCCCATTAGATATCTAGGAATATCGTTTGGATAGAAAGGACGAAGGACGTCTAACATCTCGTACATTACAGGCTTTTCCTCGCCTACGGATAATCCACCTATAGCAATACCTTTTTTCGCGTAAGGAATCGTTCTTTTAATGCTCTCTTCCCTTAGGTCGGCGAACATATTGCCTTGAACAATCGGAAAGAGCGCTTGAGTCTCAGAATCTCCGTGTTCTACGTAACATCTATCAAGCCATTTTAGCGTTCTTTCCATGGCGCGTTCGGACTTTAATTTATCCGTTCCAGAAGCCGTGCACTCGTCAAACGCCATAATAATATCTGCGCCTAGAGCGTGTTGAATTTGTATTGCCTTTTCGGGTGTAAAATATTCGCGATGTCCGTCTATGTGAGAATTGAATTCAACACCATTATCGTCGATTGCACGCAATTTTGCTAGAGAAAAAACTTGAAAACCACCACTATCCGTTAAAATAGGTCTATCCCAAGCCATAAATTTATGCAAACCACCTGCTTTTTGTACGAGTTCGTGACCGGGGCGCATGTATAAGTGATAGGTGTTGGACAATATAATGCTCGCACCCGTCTCTTTCAATTCGTCAGGCGTTAGGGATTTAACCGTTGCTTGCGTACCAACGGGCATAAAAACCGGAGTTTCAATATCTCCGTGCGGAGTATGATAAACGCCTATTCTTGCACCGCTTTGTTTGCAAATTTTTTTTACTTCATACGTAAAACTCACTGCTTGTCTCCTAAATTAAAATTTTGTAAAAACATACAGTCTCCAAAGCTGAAGAATCTGTATTCGTCTTTGACTGCGTGCTCGTATAGAGCAAGCGTTTCATCACGTCCAACAAATGCCGAAACTAACATAATTAAAGTAGATTCGGGTAAATGGAAATTGGTTAGTAGACAATCTACCGCCTTCGGTTTGTAAGGAGGATAAATAAAGATATCCGTTTCACCCTCACATTCTCTCAAAAAGCCTTTATCGTCCGCTACACTCTCTAGTACACGAACGACGGTCGTACCGATAGCAACGACTCTTCTACCCTCTTCTTTCGCTTTATTTACGATATCTGCCGTTTCTTTGCTAACGGCGTAATATTCGTAATGCATTTTGTGGTTTGTAACGTCGTCTTCTTTAACAGGACGGAAGGTAGACAAACCAACGTGCAATAATACGTTAGTAAAAATAACTCCGTTTTGCTTGAGCTTTTCTATTATTTCGGGGGTAAAGTGCAAACCTGCGGTAGGTGCTGCTGCCGAACCCTCTATCTTGCTATAAACGGTTTGATATCGTTCTGCGTTGTTTAGTTTTTCTTTTATATAAGGAGGCAGAGGAACTTCCCCAAGTTCGTTCAAAACGTCCTCAAATACGCCGTCAAACTCAAATTTAACGTGACGACCACCATCGTCTAATCTTTTTGCAACGACACATTTAAGTTTGTCAGAGAATATTATCTCACTACCCTCTTGCAATCTTTTTCCCGGTTTTACTATCGCTTCCCAAGTCGTATAATCAAGTCTTTTAAGTAATAGTACCTCACACACCGCACCCGTAGGCTTTCGACCAATAAGTCTAGCAGGGATAACTCTCGTATTATTTACGACTACGACGTCACCTTCTTTCAAATAATTAGGTAAATCGTAAAAGTGCTTGTCTTCTCTCTCTCCGGTTAATTTATCGTACACGAGCATACGAGAAGAATCTCTAGGTTCTATCGGAAACTGTGCTATGAGATTTTCAGGTAAATAATAGTTAAAATCAGATCTTTTTATCATTTTATATCTTTAACGCCGTCAGGCACGGGTAATCCTAAGTGTTCGTAGGCAGCGGGTAAGCAAACCCTACCTCTCGTGGTACGTTTGATAAAACCTAATTGTAGCAGATAAGGTTCGTAAACGTCCTCTATGGTATTCGCGTCCTCTGCGGTTGCAGCAGCCAAGGTATCTAAGCCAACGGGACCACCGCCAAAGGTATTAATAATAGACAACAAAATACGTCTATCTACAAAGTCTAAGCCTAATTTGTCGACCTCTAATGCGTTGAGCGCCATATCTGCTATGTCTGCCGTAATGATTTTCTTGCCTTGAACGTCGGCAAAATCACGAATACGTTTCAATAATCTATTTGCTATACGAGGCGTGCCTCTACTTCTTCTTGCAATCTCGTACGCACCCGTTTGTTCAATATCAATCCCAAGCATACGCGCAGAACGCTTAACGATAACAGTCAATTCTTCCGCCGAATATAATTCAAGCCTACATATAACGCCAAATCTATCACGCAAAGGAGAACTTAAATTACCAGATTTAGTCGTAGCACCAACCAAGGTGAATTTTTTCAAAGGAATACGCACCGTTCTTGCGGACGGACCTTGACCTAAAATAATATCTAAGGCGTAGTCTTCCATCGCGGGATATAATATTTCTTCAATAACCTTATTGAGTCTATGTATTTCGTCTATGAATAAAACGTCGTTTTCGCCAAGATTTGTTAAAATAGCTGCTAAATCACCTGCTCGCTCAATGGCAGGTCCACTCGTTGCGCGAATTGATGCGCCCATCTCGCTTGCGATAATGTGCGCTAATGTCGTTTTACCAAGTCCCGGAGGTCCGTATAATAAAACGTGATCGAGTGATTCCCCACGTTTTTTAGCGGCAGTGATAAAGACTTCAAGATTTTTCTTAATCTTTTCTTGTCCTACGTAATCCGCCATTACCTTGGGACGTAAAACGTTTTCTACGTCAAATTCTTCTTCAGTTTTGGTACTGGTAACCAATCTTTCTTCTTCCATATTTACCTACTCATTTTAATCAATGCTTGTTTTATAATATCTTCCGCACTCTCTGCTCCACTAACCGATTTAACTGCTCTATGCGCCTCTGCTTTAGAAAAGCCTAAAGCCATAAGAGCGGATTCTGCTTCTTGTTCTGCGGTTGAGGAAAATACTGGCGTTTCCGATACGGGATTATTTAATAAAGGCAAGGTTGAAACCTTATCTTTTAATTCTAAGACGATACGCTCTGCCGTCTTTTTGCCAATACCTTTAATTTTAGAAAATCTTGAGGTATCGCAAGAGGCAATAGACACGGTTAAATCTTGAACGGATGCACCGGACAAAATTTGTATAGCCGTTTTTGCGCCAACACCCGACACGCTTATGAGTTTCATAAACATATCTTTTTCGTCCTCTCCGTAAAAACCGTACAAACTCATCTCGTCTTCTTTTACGTTGAGATAGGTGTAAACCTTAACGGGCATTGGTTGTTGTTTGAGTTTAACGATAGTCGTGCCCGAAACGTAGAGCAAATAACCGATACCGTTGTTTTCAATAACGATTTCGTTAACACCTTCAGATACTAAATTTCCCGTGATAAATGCGTACATATCTACTCCTAAATTCTAAATTCATCTGCAAAATTTGCGCTTTGTCCGTGACATAAAGCTACTGCTAAAGCATCTGCCGCGTCGTCTGGACGAGGTATGGATTTTAAGCGTAATAAAAGTTTTACCATTTGCTGAATTTGTTGTTTATCTGCGCCACCGTAACCCGTCATAGCTTGTTTAATTTGCATTGGAGTGTACTCAAAAAGATTGCCACAAGCCTCCGCGCAACACAAAAGAATAACGCCTCTTGCTTCCGCAACCATAATTCCCGTTTTTCTATTTGCAGAAAAGAACAGTTCTTCTATCGCAACGGCATCTGGGTTGTATTTTTTTAATATTGCTTTGAGTTGATCTGCAATCATAGACAAACGCACGGAGATGGACTCACTTTGTGGTGTCGTAATAACACCGTAATCTAGCGCGGTAAAATTACCGCCCTTCATCTCGACTACTCCGTAGCCAACTATAGCATATCCCGGATCAATACCTAAAATAACCAATTTTACACCTCATAAACTATGATACAAGATTGTGTCAAATAAGTCAAGAAATAAGGTAAAATTATTTATATAATTATAATTATTACTATTTAATAGAGCATTATAAAAAAACGCACCTCAAGCGCAAATACGTTTAAGGTGCGAAAGTCAAATCTTTACTATGAAATGATTTTTGTTTCTATTAAATTTTTAGTATCCAAATCGCTCTTGTTTAATTTTATCACGCGCGTACTACCTACGGTAACTTTAAGGTCCCCCGTCATTCGTATAGCGCCGTACATAGTCTTATCAACGTCTTTTTCGCCAAGTTTGAACGCATCAAGTTTTTCTTGTGCATTCCAACCATGTAATTCAAAACGCATATCAGCTAATGCGAGTTTATACTCAAGCGTATAATCTATATCGTTGACGGCTTTTCTATATAAATAATATATCTGTGCGTAAGGATCGTAAACCGCCATTATACTCACGTTAGGCTCCAAAATGTTTTTTATACTACTTAAGTCTCCCAAAGTTTGATACAACGAAGAGCTACCGCCTACCGCTTTTTCGTCAGGCTTAAAATAGTAGTTAAAACGAGAAGATTCGTACTGAGCAGAGAACGCGTGGTTTGTGTCAAAACCCCAATTTGAAGTACTATTCAAACTCCTTGTAAACGAGAAAGAGAAGCCGTAATTAGTCTTACCACTTGGGTTTTCATAACCAACTATATCTTCTAACACAATAGCCAAAACCTCACCCTCATTCATCACGTATCCCTTTGATTTTTCAGGGATCATCGTACCAATCGGAGAATTTGTTATAAAACCACTATCGTTTATTTTTACGCCATTCGTTTCCCAGGTTTGAGTATTATTAGAGTTAACTGTAAGGTTAACACCGTTACTTGAAGTAACACCTCCTGAGCACATATTCGTTGAATCAATAGCTAGATTAGTAACGTCTCCCGAATCGTGGATAGATGAATGAACGTCATATAACGTCATCTCAATATCTCCCGACAGTCTAAGTCCGTAAATTACGTTTGATGAAGGAATATCAACCTTCTCAACCTCAAAAAACTTGACTAAATCTTCTGACTCGTGCAAACGTGCGTACAAACCGAATTTTTTAGATTCAACGTCGTATCTAGCCGTTAATTTGTAAAAATCTACGAATATTGAACCAATGTCTAAGGAGAAATTTTCTTCCCAAGTTTTCTCAACACCATTTTCATATAAATGAATACCGTTTTTGTTAATAGATGCAGATACGTACGGATTCGTAACGTCTTTAATGCTACCGGCTGAAGATGCAATAACGAAATCGATTTTTGCATCATCTCCAAAACGAGTCTCGGATACGACGAACGAACTTTCTAAATATCCGCTTGGAGCAAGAACAGGTTCAACATTTGCAATATAGCTAACCTTGTTCACGTCTACCTCGTCGATCTTTGCCTCGTAATTATCGTATTGTGCGTAAAGAGTAACGTCACCTACCTCGTTCGTATTTATGCTTGTAACAGTCTTTCCGTCTTTAGTGCACCATTTGCTAACGTGTTCGTTATTATTTATGTTGACGACGTAATCTTCAATCGTATACGACGTAGGATTTTGATGATATATACAGTATCCGTCTTTACACAAATAATTGATCTTATATTGTTTGAGATGATATTCTGCGTTTACTGAAATATCTTCAAAATTAAGATTAAACGACTCCCAACGTCCTTCATAACCATACTCGTCTGGTACGTCGGGTAAATTATATTTAAACTCGTCAATATCGTTTATCGTATAATATTTAGTGTATGCGACTGAACCCTGCGCACAAAAATCCACACGATACTTTCTTAATTCGTATTTAGGATATAAAGTGATTGCTCGATTTACCGTACTATCCTTCGTAAATTCGACCTCAAAATTAGGATCTAAATACCAACCGCTAACAACGTAATAAGTCTTTGTTACCTCAGGGAACTCGACTTTACCTTCATAAGATACGGATATGACTTTTTCCCCAGCAAAAATTACGTCATCTCCAACCGCAAAAGTTACGTCATAGTATATTCTTGAATAGTAAACTTTCAAAACTAGCGTACCGTCTGCAGCTACTTGACCTGTGATAGATAACTCTTCCGGATAAAAACCGTAGAAATCTTTAATACTCGCTTCAACTATAGAGTCAGTGACACCCGTTTTGTGTTCAATAAGTTCTTTGGTATAACCATAACTTGTCTTTTTTAAATAATGTTCAACAACGTACGGCGTGTCAGATCTTGCTATCCAAATAGCGTTAATGGTTACGTCACTTTTGATAGGTTTGCTAAAGTCGTAATCCCAAGATACAAAGTCGTAGCCGGCTCTTTGTGGCGTAGGCGCAGTTGCGAAATACGACTCCTCTACTATTTGTTCTTGAACGATATTACCACCGTTCGTATTAAAAGTAACCGCATACATAGGTCTACGGCGTAAAGTTACCGTATACGTATTTTCTAATTCTCCATCTAAAGTTTCAAATACGTAAAAGACGTTGTCGCCAACGTTTAATCTAACTTTTTTAGCCGTTACGATTTGTATTCCAAGTTCGTCAAGCGCAACTACGTACTTTGCATTACCCGTTTGTTCTATTTCATCCAAGAACGAGAACTCCTCTACGGTATTTGCAAATACACCGCTAACGTTCGTTCCAACTACGTTTAAATTGTTAAATACGAGTCCAGAATGAACGAGCATAGATCCAACGTCAATAACGGTATCAGTCTCACCACAACCGTGATCACAACTTGCCGTCTTAGTACCGTCACTTTCATACGTTGCGTTTTGATCAGAAACGTACTCGGTAAACGAGTGAGAAAGTGCAGTGTTTTGTTTTTCACGAGTATCCGTAGTTCCACAACCTCTCGTACAGTATGCAAATTCAGTTCCGTTTACGCCACACTTAGCATCGTAATTATAAACGTATATTTCAAAATTATGAGGCAATTTATCTCCAACCTCAAAAGTCGTTTGACCTTTCTCTCCACAAGAACAGCTATAAAAATATATAGTTCCAGTAGTGCAAGTTGCGTTAGATTTTAGATATGTAGCGCTCTCAACTTTTTTAGAGAAGTCGTGAGTGTGTCCCGGAGTTAGTTTGCTACCTTCATCGGTTACGGTATTAGTTTTTCCACAACCATAGTCGCATTGAGCGGTCTTCGTGCCGTCACTTTCGTAAGTTGCGTTTCCATCAGAAACATAATTGGTATAACTATGACTAGCTTTATCACCGTGTTCAAAGGTTTTCTCGCCCATTTTTTTGCATGAACAAGAATAATAATACACAGCCTTTTCCATGCATGTTGCGGGAGATTTAAGATAGGTCTCGCTTACAACTTTTTTATCGTAAACGCAAGTATGATTAGACGGATTTTGATCTCCGTCCCCTGTTTCACCACAAGCAATTAAGGTCGAAAACACAAGAAAAATGGTTAAAATTAAAAGTATAATTTTTAATGACTTTTTCTTCATGATAACTCCAAAATACATTTAATAAATATATTATAACACTAATCTATCTCAAAAACAAGAGATATCGGTAAATATAATAAAAAAGGACTTGGGTTAACCAAGTCCTCTGATTTTAGTGTTTCTTACGAGGTACGTAAGAGGTGTGGAGCGCTTCGTGAGCCTTGTGGCTATTGGGTTCTCCAAAGTAATTAGCGTAAAGTTCTTTTACAACGGGATTCTCGTGAGATTTTCTAAGTTGCATTCCCTTGTCAGAATCGTAAATTGCTTTAGCACGAGTAGCAGGAACGTCTACGTTATTGATAACGTAACCGGGTTGAATGGGTTGGCCACCACCGTTTACGCAACCACCGGGACAGCTCATAATCTCTATAAAGTGATAATCTGCTTTTCCTTCTTTGATGAGATCCATCAACTTTCTTGCGTTACCAAGACCACTTGCTACTGCAACCCTAACCTCAACGCCGTTCAAAACGTATTTAGCTTCTTTAATACCTTCTAAACCTCTAACTGCCTCAAACTCTATCTTTTCTAACGCTTTACCCGTAACGATCTCAGAAACAGTTCTAAGCGCTGCTTCCATAACGCCACCAGTCGTACCGAAAATCAATCCTGCACCAGTGGATACGCCTAAAGGTGCGTCGAACTGTTCGTCGGGAAGTTCACGGAATAGTAAACCTTGACGTTTGATGAGTCTTGCGAGTTCTCTAGTCGTCAATACTGCATCTATATCGGGTATACCGTTACCTGCAGCGGACTGATCTGCTCTGCCCTTTTCAAATTTCTTTGCAGTACAAGGCATAATGGATACAACGTACAAATCTTTAGGATCAATTCCTAGTTTTTCAGCGTAATACGTCTTTGCTACTGCACCGAACATTTGTTGGGGAGATTTACAAGTAGACAAGTGAGGCAAAAGTTCGGGATAGTTGTGCTCGCAGAACTTAATCCAAGCGGGAGAACAACTAGTAATCATAGGAAGTACGCCGTTGTTTTTAAGACGGGACAAGAACTCCGTTCCCTCTTCCATAATGGTTAAGTCTGCGGCAAAGTCAACATCAAATACGCCGTTAAAACCTAAACGTCTAAGAGCGGAAACCATCTTTCCTTCTACGTTAGTACCAATGTCGTAACCAAATTCTTCGCCTAACGCTACTCTAATGGAGGGAGCCGTACCAACTATTACGTGTTTGGTAGGATCGTTTAGTGCTGCAACTACGTCGTCTAATTCGTCCTTTTCTCTCAAAGCACCAGTGGGACAAACTGCGATACACTGTCCGCAACCAACGCAAGATACGTCTGCAAGATTTTGCTCAAACGCACAAGCAATATGGGTATCAAAACCACGAGCGTTAGCACCTATAACGGAAACGGTCTGTACCTTTTTACATGCAGCTACGCAACGACGACACAAAATACATTTGGTGTTGTCACGAACGATATAAGGAGTAGATTGATCAACAGGATAATCAGATACGTCACCTACGAATTTATGTTCGTCACAACCAAGTTCGTTAGATAAAGTCTGCAATTCGCAGTTTCCGCTTCTAACACAACTCAAACATTCTTTCTTGTGGTCGGACAAAATGAGTTCCAAGGTGGTTTTTCTGCTTTCCAAAACTCTTTGAGTGTTGGTGAATACTTCCATTCCCTCGTTTACGGGATATACGCAAGAAGCAACCAAGGTACGAGCACCTTTAACCTCAACTACGCAAATACGGCAAGCACCGATAGCGTTTATCTTGCGCAAATAACACAACGTAGGTATTTGAATACCAGCTTGTTTAGCTGCGTCAAGAATAGTAGTTCCTGCAGGAACGGTTACGGGAATATTGTTAATTTTAAGATTTACCATTTTTACGTTTTCCATTTTCTTGCTCTCCTTATTCCTTAACGATAGCCTTGAACTTACAAGAATCTACGCACGCGCCACACTTAATACATTTTGCTTGATCAATAACGAATTTCTGCTTAATTACGCCACTAATAGCGTTGACGGGACATTTTCTAGAACAGAGAGAACATCCAATACATTTATCAGTAATAACGTAACTAGAAAGTTTCTTACATACGTGAGCGGGACATTTTTTGTCAACTACGTGAGCAATATATTCGTCACGGAAATAACGTATGGTGGATAATACGGGGTTAGGAGCAGTTTGTCCAAGACCACAAAGTGCGTTATCTTTTATGTAATAACAAAGTTTTTCCATCTTGTCGATATCTTCAAGAGTTGCAGTACCTTCGGTAATTTTGGTAAGCATTTCGAGAAGTCTCTTAGTACATATACGACAAGGAGTACATTTACCACAAGACTCATCAACGGTAAACTCAAGGAAGAACTTAGCGATATCAACCATACAGGTGTCTTCGTCCATAACGATCAAACCACCTGAACCCATCATTGCACCGATCTTGGTCAAGGAGTCAAAATCGATAGGTACGTCAAGGTGTTCCTCTGGAATACAACCACCGGAAGGACCGCCCATTTGGGCTGCCTTAAATTTCTTTCCGTTAGGAATACCGCCACCAATTTCTTCAACAACCTCACGAAGAGTAGTACCCATAGGAACTTCAACCAAACCGGTGTTAACGATCTTACCACCCAAAGCGAATACCTTCGTTCCTTTGGATTTTTCCGTTCCCATAGCGCTAAACCACTCTGCGCCTTTTAAGATAATTTGAGGAATATTAGCATACGTCTCTACGTTGTTTAACAAAGTAGGTTTACCAAACAAACCTTTGTTCGCAGGGAAAGGAGGCTTGGGGTTAGGCTCGCCACGATTTCCCTCAATACTCATAATGAGTGCAGTTTCTTCACCACAAACGAATGCGCCTGCACCAAGACGAATATCAATATCAAAGCTAAATCCAGTGTTAAGAATGTTTTTACCAAGCAAACCGTATTCTCTTGCCTGATTGATAGCAATCTGCAATCTTTGTACTGCAATAGGATACTCTGCACGAACGTAGATATAACCTTGCGTTCCACCAATTGCGTAAGCTGCTATAGTCATAGCTTCCAACACAGCGTGAGGATCGCCTTCCAATACCGATCTATCCATAAACGCACCGGGGTCACCCTCGTCTGCGTTACAACATACGTATTTTTCGTCTCCTACCGCGTCGTGCGTGAATTGCCATTTCATACCAGTGGGGAATCCTGCGCCACCACGGCCACGAATACCAGATTGTTTTACGATATCTATAATCTCTTGAGGTTTTAATTCGGTAAGACATTTAATAAGTGCTTGATAACCGTCGTACGCTATGTACTCATCAATATCTTCAGGATTGATTACACCACAGTTACGAAGCGCAACACGAGTTTGTCTTTTGTAGAAATTGGTATCAGACAAAGCTTGTACGGGCTCGGTTTCTTTACCAGACTCGTCCTCGTGAAGAAGTCTTTCTACGATACGACCTTTAATAATGTGTTCATCTATAATTTCGGTAACGTCTTCAATCTTAACCTTGCTATAGAACGCACCTTCAGGATAAACGATAATAACGGGACCAGCGGCACACAAACCGAAACATCCAGTCAATACCATTTGAACGTCTTTTTCTAGTCCTTTTTCAATAAGTTGGTTCTGAAACTCTTTATAAATTTCCGAACTGCGATTGGAGTGGCATCCCGTACCGCCACATACTAAAACGTGATTCTTGAACATAACCTTCTCCTTATTTCTTGCTAATTAAGTATTCGTCAATAACTTTTCCGTTGACTAAATGTTCTTCTACGATTTTCTTTGCCTTTTCAACGTCTACCTTAGCGTAGGTAACCTTTTCACCGTTAGGTGCGTAAATCTCTACGACAGGTTCAAATCCAGATGCATCGATAGATCCGGAACGGATAACTTTCGTGTTTTTTAATAAGCGAGTCGAAACTTCTTCAATCAAAGTATTGAATACCTCGCGAGCACCTGCGTTAATACCGCAAGTAGCCATACCAACCACAACCCTGGTCTCGGTAGAAGAGTCTGTGTTGTCACGAATAATAATTTCGGACTGCATTCTCTCTCTTATTGCCATAATATCGGCGATAGTTTTCATATACTCAAACCTCCGTTAATATTGTTAATGTTTTCTCTAATCATGTCCCTAACTAACACTATCGTTTTGGGATCGTCTAATTCTAAATCTCTATAAACCTTTCTAAACTCTACCGTCGAGAAAGAAAATATCTTTCCGTTTGCGGAATAATTAAACTCTATATCTACCTTTTTACAATCTGAGAGCAAAACGGCAATAGTCGCACCAATATCTCCAAGAAAAATTTGACGTTGACTATTTAACAAAAAGACCGTTTGAACCGTCGTACCCTCGCCTTCTTGTGACGATATGGAAAAACTACCACCCGTACTTTCCGCATCTTCTTTAATCAACGACAAGCCTAATCCTCTATTTTTATTAGACTTAGTAGATACAAACGGCGAAGATACTTTATCTAAAATCTCCGAATTGATTCCACACCCGTCGTCTTCAACTAAAAGCACGACCGATTTTTCTTCTATCGTAACGCTAATTTTAATAAGAGAGGAGTTAGCGTCAATAGAGTTTTCTGCTATATCGAGTAAGTTTAGGGATAAATCTCTCACGATAATCTTGCGATTATGCTTTGTATTTTGCTATGATGCCTGCTACGTCGTCTGCAGAGATCTTACCGTATACGTCTGCGTTAACAGTGGCAACGGGAGCAAGTCCACAACAACCGATACAACGCGTAGCCACGAGGGAAAATTGTTTATCGGGAGTACATTCGCTCTCTTCAATTCCAAGTTCGCTCTTGAATTTATCGATCAACGCTTGCGAACCTTTAACGTAACACGCAGTACCCATGCAAACGCCAACCTGATATTTGCCTTGGGGATTGAGATTAAACTGAGAATAGAAGGTAGAAACACCGAAAACTTCTTCGAGTGAAACGCCTAATTCTTCAGCTATAATCGACTGAACTTCAATAGGTAAATAACCGTAAATCTCTTGTGCTTTTTGAAGAGCGGGCATAACTGCTCCGGGGAGCTTTTTAACTTCTGCTAAAACAGCGCGAAGTTCTTTCTCTTGTTCTGCAGTACCTTCAAACGCAACCGTTGTCAACTTGATTTTACTCATAAGTCCTCCATATATTGTAATTATATAATCACTAAAGAATATTCTAACATAATATTTGACCTTTTGCAAGGTCTTTCGACACAATTTTCCCCTTTTATTCCTTAATTTCAAATATTTCGTTAAATATTGAAAGAGAAGATTTTCTCATAACGAAAGAAAATAAGGTTGCAGACTTTTTAGGCATAAATTTATAAAATAGATTCATGATTTTAGCATCTTTACCAAAAATCATTCTCATCTTACGCTTGACTATGCCTTTTACGATTTTTCTAGTCATTTTATGGACGGGAGTACTGACTTTACCTATTACCCCACTATCAATTCTCTGGCTTTGATTTCTAAAAATCTCCGTCTTGGTAAAACCGGGACAAACAACCGCAACGTACTTTTTGCCTTTTTGTTCCGTTGCATAACACTCCGTAAATGCCCTAAGCGCAGTTTTTGCCGAGGTGTACGGAGCCGTTCCCACCAAATTCGCAAGTGCGGACGAACTAGATACGTTAACGATAGACGGCGTTTTAGAATGAGATAACGCTTCGTCTAAATACTTCACGCAATACACCGCAGACCAAAAATCTATCTGCATGGTTTCTGCAAAAACTTCTATAGGAGTGTTGTCTACCGATCTAAATTTAGGTAAAACGCCTGCATTATTAATAATTAGGTCTGGGAAAAATGCGATCTTAGTTAAATAATCTGCAAAATTCCGCCAATTATCCTCAACGCCTACGTCAAAACAATAGTACGAATAAGAATCCGATGCCAATTCTTCACTAAAGGCTTTTGCTTTTGTTTGGTCTCTTGAAACGCCTAAAACGCGACAATTATATTTTGTCAAGAAGGTTTTAACGAGTTCCTTGCCAATACCGCTCGATGCGCCCGTGATTATTACGTTTTTCTCAAAAATCCATTTTTTACTCATCTTACTGTATTATAAAAAACGCGGTTTTACATAATAGTTGAACGTAAAATAAATCAAATCTTGCTTATTTTACGCTTTCAAACCTCACGTAATCCCCTTTAACGACAACTCGTCTTACACCCTTTTCTACCGTAAATATAATCTTTTTTTCCTCTTCGCTCTTATATAAGATCGGATAATTTAGAGTTACCAAAAGATTGGAATCAGAATTTACGATAAACTCACAACCGTTATCACGCTCTGCGAATTGTCTTATTTCAAATTTTCCGCCTTCAACTATGAATTTCTCCGATCCGTCTACAGTTAAGCACGTTTGTTTATCGTCAACGTCTATGGAAAAGTTTCTTCCAAATAGAGGAATATTAGTTGCGCTATGCTCGCCTTTTAACATCGTACCAAAAGATATTGCAGGTTTTAGATCGTCTCGGAAATACTCAACGTCAATTAACTCACACAATCCTAGTAATGCAAGGAAATTGCCTTCAATTGCGTTGCGCTTTGCCCAAATTGGAGCTTTATTGCCCGGGATATACCTATCGAATATTTCGTATTTACCTCTCAAACAGTGTTTTTGATATAGCGCTACGCTCTTTTTTGCAAATTCACAAGTATACGCACTTGCGCCACATCTACACAAACCTAAGTAGGTTAAATAGTTCAAATAAGGCAATATCTCACCTCTATAATTGCTATATGGTAATCCCTCGTTTTTCTCTTTCGTGTCTCCGTACTTTTTGCCGTATTCAGCGTGGTTTTTAGATAAAGTCGACAAAACGGTATCACCACCAAACGCTTTTTTGTCTGACAATAATTTTAGAGTTTTATTTATGATTTCAGGATTGTCGCTAACGCCCGCGATGAGAGGTAAGAATGACGTTGCCGTCAACACGTCTGAGAACGTACCATCCGTGAATCTATTCATATAAACTCCAAGTTTTGAGTTGTAAAGGGTGGAATTTATAGCGTTTTTTAATTCTTTTTTTGCTTTTGCATAAGTTTCACACGAGCCATCTGATAATAATCTTGCCATACGCTCAAGAATGTCGTAATTCAAGAGATTTATACAACTCATATCCAAACTATACTCGTTGACTTGCTTGTCCAACTCTTTCATAGGTGAATTTGGCATTCTGTATCCGACTTCATCTCGTCCTTTCCATGATGACGTAACTAAATTACCACTTGGTACAAACTCACGTTTTAGTTTTTCAAACACACTCTTTAACCAAGTCGTATTGCGCGTTCTGCAAAATACAACCCAAGCGGTTAAAACGGACAAAATTTTATCCTGATAGGTATATTGAATAGTTGACGATGCAACGTCTAAATCTGCAACGTGCGCGCCAATCAAAGAAGCTTGGTTCATCAAAAAACTATCAAATGCGTAGTAATCGTCTACCCCTCTATTAGGAAAGAATGCTTGATGCAAAAAGTAGGGGTTGTATAACTTGTGCCACATAATAGAATTGAAAACCTTTTCAATTGCACCACCAAGCACGCCGACACCTTTAGCATTCGTGTTACTGAAATCTATCTCCGCAGTAGAAATACCTGCAATCAACTCTTCTGCAGTAGGTTTTTCGGAAGACAAAACTTCTTCTCCTCCTATTGCCATAAATAGCATAATTCTAGTACTTCTTGCGTTTTTAGCGCTATATTCCAAAACGATATCGTCCGTTTTTCTAGAGGATACCGAGGAAGGTTTTGCATAAGTTTTAACGACGAAATACTCTCTCTCCTCTCCGTCAGATAAAACGTCGTAACGATTAGTAAAAATACAACTTTCACAGTTGGTCTTTACTTTTCCCTTGATTACACCGTAAGGTTGAGCCGATCCTTTGACTTCGTCCTCAGTTGCTTTAAAACTTGCCTTACAAGGCTTAATAGCAGATATTATTATACGAACCGCAGAATACGACATCGTAGATAGAGATAAAGCCATAGAAGACTCGTCGTATTTTACCCAAGTTGACGTGATATTGCCGTGCGCAAAATAGGTAAAACCACCACCAATTTGAGAGGTATACAATCTACCTACGTCGTTTACGAAAGCGTCCGAATCGCACCATTTGTTATTCTTTTGATAAAGGACTCTAACACTCCACATCGTTCCACGCTTACCTATAAAGGTAGCGCCGTTAGGATAGCTAGGATGAAGTCCTACGCCTATTACGTTTTCATTAGGATAGATCACTTTATCTACGTCTTCCGTAGAATACTTTTCTTCGTAAAAATCCTTAAAATACGGAGGTCTTCCCTCAAAACCGTATTCTCTATTTACGTATTTCATGCGACACCTCAATATAACAATTTTGCAGAATTAGGCAAATCAATAATTCCTGAACTTAAAGACTCTATATCGTAGTCTTGAACGTGTAATTTTTCGTCTGGAACGACGTAAATACGTTTTTCTAACCAAACAGACTGACAATCTTGTCCAAGTATTCTCAAAACAAAGAGTTTAGAGAATACTGACGGATGTACTTTAACCAAGACAGCCTCATCGTCGCGCTTGGAAAAATGCTTATATAAATCGGCACGTAAACGCATTATAATATACTCCTCCGAATACACGTAGGAGTCACCACTACAATAAGGACACGGTTGTAAAAATATCTTGTCAACCATACTTATTGTCTTTTTACGAGTAATCTCAACCAAACCTAGTGAGGTCATGCCCATAACCATGGTTTTGACACGATCTTTCTTCAAAACCGTTTTGAGTC
>JAFQWW010000056.1 GCA_017407285.1 Clostridia bacterium | reverse complement strand
ATAGCGCCTGCTTGCATAAGATTAAGAATAGTGCCGTTTTTAACGAGCTCTGCGTATACGGGTTGACTGGAAGGATACACGGACAACGTGAAATCTCCGCATCCAATACTCTTTCCTTTCAAGATATTACCTGCTCTAACGATATTGTCGTAAGTACCACCTGCGCAACCTGCTATAACGCCTTGGCATACGTGTACACCGTTAGATTTAATAGAGGAAGACAAATCAAGCGCAGGAGCGTTTTTGCCACGCAACTCTTTTGCTTGTTTTTCACATTCTGCAAATATATCGCGAGTGTTCTCAAGCAATGTTTTCAAGGTGTAGGTATTACTCGGGTGGAAAGGTAAAGCTATCATAGGCTCTACTTTAGAAAGGTCGATTTCAACTGCTCCGTCGTAGCAAGCGAACGCTTTAGGCTCTAGTTTCTTATACGCATCTGCTCTACCGCGCTCAACGAAATAAGCTTGAGTTTTTTCATCAGTTACCCAAACGGAGGACAAGCAAGCGGTTTCCGTAGTCATAACGTCAATACCGTTTCTTTCTTCCATAGAAAGTCCGTGAACGCCCTCTCCAACAAATTCGAGTACTTTATTTTTAACAAATCCGCTCTTGAACACCTCGCCGATTAAGGTCAATGCTACGTCTTGAGGACCAACACCATGACGAAGTTTGTTCTTCAAAACTACGGCAATAACCTCAGGGTATGCAATATCGTAGGTACGAGATAAAAGTTGTTTAACCAACTCCGGTCCACCTTCACCTACCGCCATCGTTCCTAACGCACCGTAACGCGTGTGAGAATCGCTACCAAGAATCATTCGTCCTGCTCCACTCATCATCTCTCTCATATAGGTATGTATAACGGCAAGATGAGGAGGAACGAAAATTCCACCGTACTTTTTAGCAGCGGACAAACCAAACAAATGGTCGTCCTCGTTAATAGTTCCGCCAACTGCACACAAACTATTGTGACAGTTAGTCAAGACGTAGGGAATAGGGAAAGAAGTCAATCCACTACCCTTCGCCGTCTGTATAATACCAACGTAGGTTATATCGTGAGATGCCAACGCATCAAACTTAAGTTTAAGTTTTTTGTCGTCTCCACCTACGTTATGTGCGGTCAAAATAGAATTTGCAATAGTGCCTTTATGTGCCTCGGCTATATTGGCACCAAGCGCTACTGCTTCTACCTCGGAATAGAGTTTTCCATCTTTTAAGTAAACTTGTCCTTTCGTTAATTTAATCATCGAAACCTCTCCAAAATAAAGTTATATTACTTATAATACTATATTTACAACAAAATTTCAACTATTTAGCGTTACAAATACCTATCGAAAAGGGTTATTTTACATTCACGCCTAAAGCCAAATACTTTTTCGCAAATCGGCGAACTGCGACCAAAATACCAATCAGTTAAGTCTTCAACGGAGATTAAAACTCCTGTGTCATTAGATTTATTTACGGCGATTACTCCGTTTCTATTTTTCAAAATTAAATTTTCTCGTCTATCCAAAAATTTATCTAGGACGGTGATATTTATATCCAAATCAACGAGACACTCGATACCGTCAAGCACGCTATCCACTCTTAGAATTCGCGCCATAAAACGGCTCTCGCCCGCACCGTATTTCGTATAATTTTTAACGTAAGGGATCTTAGAGAAAGCAGTAATATCAAGATCGTATTCAAAGCTCTCACTCCCATCGTATAAAAAATAGCCTAGATACTTATCCCCCTCAAACACCTTGAAAACGCCACCGCCGTCACAAGACAAGACTTTCAAAATTTTCTCACAATCATCTATATTTTTTTTGATAAATACGTTAGATATGCTATTTAACTTTGAGTAAAGAGAAAAATACTCCTCCGCGCTTTCAATAAAACGAATAGAATAGCCCTCTTGAGCATTGAGATTTTCCACTCTTTCCCCTCTCTCTATCGTTCTAAATCCACAAGATGAATAATAGTTTTCATTTGCAGGAGAAAGCGTAGCTAGAGGAATACCTTTTGACGCGCCCTCTAGTAAACACGTCTTTACCAAGTTTTTCATATAACCTTGACCACGAAAGTCTGGGATAGTGCCAACGCCAGAGAAAAATATTGAATCTAGGAGTTTGTTGCAAACTGAAATTTTCTTATCTAACAAAAACGTAAAAGTCGCAACGCGCTCGTTGGCTAACAAATAACGAATATTATCACAAGAATAAACGTATGAGAAAACAGCGTCACAATAAGTGTCGCTATCCCCAAAAATCATTTGATATTTAGACTTAATCTCTTGAAAATCAATCATTTTGCTAAAATTATTCAAAATAGGCAAGTATTCTACAAAACGGTAGTTTCGTATAACTCTTATATGCGGATAAGTACTGAAAATGAGTAAAATACAATCTTTTATCCCTTTATACTCGTCTGCAAAAACGAAACTTTCTAATTCCCCTGCTTTTATTCTTCTTTTAATACAATTATGATACGGATACACGTATATATCGTGCGTATCTAAATTATATTTATTCCCAAAGTAATTTTATAGTTTTGAGGGCTTGACCTGCTAACTCTAACATAATCTCAAGGGTTACGTTACACCCTCTTGCAATACCGTCTAATTCCATGGAATAAACACCGTCGTAGCCCACTTTATCCAAAGCGGACTTTAGTTTCATCCAATCAATATTTCCATACAATGGTGGCAAATGCAAATCCGCTTTTCCATAGTTGTCGTGCAAGTGCAATACCTTGAGCTTATCTCCTACCGTCGTAATAAACTCTTCTATATCTACGCCAAGCATATTCGCGTGTCCTGAATCCAAGCAAGAAACGACGTAATCGTCCCCTATATAATTTATAAAATCAACCACGTCACGTCCCGTTGCAATATAACTACGCTCATAGGTATCTTCTTTTACCGTGCTGACGTAAAACAAGTTCTCTATTGCAAGTTTGATGCCACAATCCTTGAAAGTTGGCAATAATTTGTTGTAAAACTCAAGATTTTTCTCAAACGCGCGCGCGCGCAATCCATCGTTGTGTAAAATTCCGTCCTTATGATGATGAACGACTAAATACTTAGCACCCGTCAAGCTCGCAGCCTCAATCTCCTTTTTGTAATGGTCGTACTCGTAATCGTTACAATAATCCCTAACGTGTCCTTCCGTAAAGTCGGGAGGGAAAATGGCGTGGGCTTGAGAAACACTCATACCGTTGTCTTCGATTATTTTGCGTGCATTTTTATGATATTCAACCCACTTTTCACGACTTTCAGAAAATATCGGATGAGGAACGAACATCTTATCGTACATGGAATAATCTATACAATCATACCCTGCCTTTTTGAGTCCTTCGTATAATTCTACCATGTCTTTCGTGTAAGGCTTAAAGTAATGCGTGGTTATGCCAAATTTCATAATATCTCCTCAAAAAAGAAAACCGACTTAAATCGGCTTTCTTAATTATACTTATAATATTTCAAGATTCTTCTTGTACGCTCTCTTGAATTCTGCGCTAGCGGATAATGCATCCTTAACTTCAAGTGAACAATCACCATCAGTCTCAGTCTTCATTATTACACTATCTCCCAATACGTCACAGTTTACCCCTCTAACCAAACCGCTCATACTTCTATCAAAGCTTTCTGCGATTCTAAGGATAACGCCGAGTTTCTTAACTGCATCTACGTCCTCTTCCATCAATATCTTGCTATAGCGCAAAATCTCGTTATTAGGAATATCATTCTTTCTATGAGCCCAAGCAACGAACGCTGCCATAACGATCTCACGATGAGATATGCCGTATAGAGTAGAATTCAATATCATGTATGACGAATGTTTGTGGTGATCGTAATATTTGATATGTTGTCCTATATCGTGAAGAATGGACGCAACTCTTAAAACTTTTATGTACGCTCTAGGTAATTTGTGTAATACTTTGAGTTGTTTGAAAAGTTGCATCGACAAATTGTACACGTGCTCAACGTGAGCTAAATTCTCGTCGTAATAGCGAACCAAAGTATTCAAACTATATCCTAAAACGTCCGTTATAGGTCTCTCTGCAGTCATAGGCACTGCGTATCTAAACATAGCGCCTTCACGAAGTCCCGAACCACTAATAATAATCTCAGGGAAAGCGAGTTTATCCGTAAACGCTTTGATCGCAGCAAGCGCAGACGGGAATATATCTGCTCTACCACTACTGAGTCCTTTGATCTTCATAGTGCTATCAAGATCCATCGTTTTAATAGTATCACAAATACCAACGAAAGACTCCGTATTGATATGATAGTTATGTGCAACGTCAACGGGATATTTAGTCAATAATCTACTGATTTTACCTAAATTTCTAAAAGAACCGCCTACACCAATAAGTTGAGTGTCAGGATCAATTTCTTTGAGCCATTCAATCTTTTCCAACTGTTCGCTAACGTATGCGTTGATCTTTTCAAATCTTGCTTCAGGTGAGAGATCATCGTCCTTAAACAAGTCGGTCAACGTAACTGCGCCAAACGGGAAGGTCTCTTGCGCTAAAAGATTTTTACGATTATAATAAATAACCTGTGTGCTACCTCCGCCAATATCAACGATCAAGCCTTTAGGTACGTCCATGGAATTAATAACACCGGTGTAAACGAGTTGAGCTTCTTCGTCTTGGGATAAAACTTTCAATTTTATACCACAAGTTACTCCAACCTCGTCAAGAAAACTTTTTTGGTTTTTTGCGCGTCTAACTGCCGCCGTTGCGTAAGCGTAAATCTTTTCAACGTGGTTAGCATCACACAATCTCCTAAACATCTTAAGCGTTTTGATGGTCTGCGTTACGCGCGAGGGTTTTAAAAATCCGTCACGTTCCATATCTTGACCTAATCTTACACTTTCTTTGAGTTCGTCGAAAACCATAAAATAGCCCCCGTCTAAAATATTGACGAGAACTAACCTAGCGGAATTTGAGCCTAAATCAATAATAGCAATTTTTTCCATACAATCCTCATTATCTAAAATTCGTACGTATTATAGCACAAATTTGATTTTTTGCATAGATGTTTTGAGAAAAAAGTTGATTTTTTGTGCATTTTGTATATTTTATATTAAAAAAATTGTACAAAAAGCACGTTTGTACAATTTTTAGAACTTTCAAAAAAAATTTTAGTTTATTGATATATAAAATCCTCTAATTCTTTTACTGAAGAAAACACGTTTTTGGTGTATAACGACAAGGTTTTTCGAGGCTTATGACCGTAATCTAAAAGAGCACAATCAACGCCAATTTCCTGAGCCACCTGATAATCGTATTCCGTGTCTCCAACAAGCAAAACATTCTTGGATTCTAGCTTTTCTACACGAGATAAGTATCTGCCCTCTTCCATTTTGCTCTTTCCGTGAAAATTGTCCGTTCCAATTATCACGTCAAACAATCCGTCTAATTTAAAGTACTCAGTTTGCTCTTTCAGGCTACCATCTTGTGTTGCACTCAACAAATAAACCTTCACCCCGTCACGCTTTAGTCTTTTAATGAGATCTACTATTCCGTCGTACAACTTGCATTTTGGATAGGTCTTATCATACATAGGGACGAAATGTGACGCTACCTCTTCAAAGGTGTAGTTTTCAAAGACGAAACCGACCTTCTTATAATACTCGATAATTGGGAATCCAAACGCTTCACGATACTCGTCGTAAGTAACCGGTTTCACACCGTAGCGCGCGAGAATCTCACATAATATTTGATAGCAGCCGTCGACGTCGTCTATAACCGTTCCGTTCCAATCAAATATTACGGCATCAAATTTCATCCGAATCATCCCCTTTCAAAACCTTTTTGAATTCGTCTTCCGCTTTATTCATACCAGTTTCATACGCAACTTTAGATTGCTTTTCGCGCTTTGCATTCTTTTTGTAGGATGACACAGCGCATATCGTGACGATAAGCGCAATAATTACTAATGCAACTACAAATACGACTATTGCAGAAGTTACGGGATTTGATTGAAACCATTCGATTATTTTATCCAACATTTTTAACCCTCTTCGTTGCTATCCACATTCCGCTTGACTTAAATACGTGAAACTCGTAAACGGGGTTATTCGTACCCGATATAAAGTCTACGTCGTGCATTACCGAGCAATTTTGTTTCTGAACCTTTTTATCAACGCTAAAATCGCCGTCAGCCTTAACAACTACACCGTCAAAGGAGGCTGCTTTTCCGTCATACGAGAAAATCTCATCAACTTTCACCTCTATTACCGTGGGTTCAGAATTATAATCTGCAACTACGTTAATAAGGTTATTAGTGAATAGGAAAATTACCAAAATAATTGCCAAAACCGCTAAAACCTTTTTGGTAATGCCCCAAGGCGACCAAAATTTTGCAGGAACTGTTCCTTTGTACTTTATATGTTTTACAAGATTATAAATGTAAAAACCTAAAAGTGCAAAAGTGCAAAGTAGCATCAACGATACCATAACCATACCGTCGTACACGAGCATAGCTTTAGGAGTAGTTGCTATAGATTCACGTATCTTATCACCACCAAATACGGCAATAAAGAATATAACCATGATAATGCCCGAAAACACGAGCGTAACAAGGTTTGCAGATTTCGTTCTTTCGTTTTTTGAATCAAATAAGCCCATTTTTACCTCTCAAAAGTATAATGTTTTTTTATTTATTTTTCACTGATTGTGACCGTTTTCTTGTCATTTTTCATAAATATCAAGATAACGGCTACTAGTATAGAGAACACCATTGCGTACGGGAATAATACACTATACGAATGAAATACGTTACCAATAAGTAAACCAGACAACGCAGGAGTTACGGATTGAGCAAGCATAGACGCCGTATAATAAAGACCTGTGTATTTACCCGTGTCTTTTGCAGAACAATTCTCAACCACCATAGGATAGATATTGATAGCAATCAAAGCAAAACCTGCGCCTCCGATTGCGAAGAACAATAGCAATACGTAGGAAAAATCCGCAAACAAGCCTATACCGCCGTACGCTAAAGTCATCAATATTGCGCCTATCATAACCGTATATCTTCTACCGATTTTGTCGGCTATATACGCCGCTGGATAAGCAAACGCAAAGTTTGCCACGCCAAAAGGTATCATAGCGAGCGCACCTGCATCCATTCCAAAAGGAATATTTTGCGCTCCAGTAAACACGTTCTTGCTATACAAGGACATAAAGGTTTCAACAGAGTTCGAGGACATATAGGTTGCAAAAACCACGAGCAAAGATAATAAAACGTTTCGTCTTAAAGTTTTTGCTCTACTACCCTTTTCTTCCTCTTCCTTCTTGTCTTCCTCTTCATCAATACCGTTTTCACGAAGTTGCTCAAGATAGTCTGCAACGAATTTATTTTCGCGAATCTTTAGCAACATAACGACCAAACATATTACCATTATAACGGCAACTATGATAAATGGTAAAATTTCCGTTTTACTGAAAAACAATATACTTAAAAAACCAATAGCGTAACCAAAGCCACCCATTATGTTTATAATACTGTTACCCTTGTTTCTCAAAGGCTTAGGGGTAACGTCAGGCATAAGCGCAACACAAGGTGAACGGTATATATTCATAAAAACTAGGACTAAAAGGATATTTGCAATTAGCAATACGACCGATCCCGTAGTTCTAATCAACGGTAACAACATGAACGCACCCGCAGACAAGAGTATACCAGCCGTAATATAGGGCATACGTCTACCCATTTTAGATTTGGTCTTATCTGAAAAATGGCTCATCAAGGGTATCATAAACAATGCAAAAAGATTGTCTAGTGCCATTATAATACCAATGTAGAGATCGTTACTGTTGGTGATCTCGTTAAAGAAATCTTTTAAGAATAATGGAACCATCCAATTATACACTTGCCATAGCATCATTATGGTCAAAAATCCAAGACCGATAAGAGCGGTACGTTTAACGTTTAGTTTCATTTCACATACTCCAATATCATTTTTTCAAAATATACGTACTCTACGAAATCGCGAGGAGCAAATCTCACGACGTTGAACTGTTTAAAATTATTATAATGAGAGCGTAAAACAACGGGAGTCGCCTCGTCTAATTCTTCGCAAACTCGTCTTAACTCCTCAAGAAAAGCAGGCATGGTGTCGCCCGTGTACTCGTAAACCTTTTCTTTTAGTATTTTCTCGTCTCCGTCAACGGTACGAAGCCAAATTTTAGTTCTTTTGGAATTTTTCTCTTGCATAGTCCACCGCTTTTTCAAACTCACTTTCCTCTATAGCCGTACCCGATCTTTTTAGCCTAATCAAGTATTCTATATTCCCTTCTCCTCCTTTTATAGGAGATGGTAAAACTCCAATGCACACGAGAGAGGTATATCCAACCACTCTTTTCAAAACCTCAAGGTGAACGGAAAAATCTCTAACGATTCCGCCTTGTCCAACGTCCTCTCTCTTTGCTTCAAACTGAGGTTTAACTAAAAAGACACATTCTCCTGCATCAGACAAAACCTCTTCCGCAACGGGAAAAACGTGCTTTAAGGATATAAAAGAGACGTCACCGCAAATAAAATCAAACTCACAACCAAATGTATCTTTGTTACAATGGCGAATATTGGTTTTCTCCATTACTCGTACTCGCTCATCACATCTAAGTTTCCAAGCAAGTTCCACGCCAACGTCCACGGCGCACACGGATTTAGCTCCTCTTTGCAACAAACAATCGGTAAAACCACCAGTTGATGAGCCAATATCCAAGCAATTTTTATCCGTAACGTCCAACGAAAAACCGTCGATTGCGCCTGCTATCTTATAACCACCGCGAGAAACGTACGGACATTTAGTTTTGAGTTCGATCTTAGCATCGTCTTTTACAAGGTTCCCTGCTTTATCACTTCTAACGCCGTTTACGAATACCCTACCACTCATAATCTCTGCACGCGCAACGGTAATGTTTTCTAAAAGACCTAATTCAACCAAGAACTCGTCCAATCTTTTTCTCATATACCGAGCACCCTTTCTGCGTTTTTATAAAACACCATTTCCCTCTCTTCTTCACTCAAAGAGAGTTTCATAACGTTATTAAACTCGTCCTCGTGGTCCCACATAGGATAATCCGTTGAGAAGAAAAATCTATCCACACCAAGCATATCAATTATATCTTCAGCTTCGCGGGGCGTCAACATAAACAACGCAGAACACGTGTCGTAATAAACGTTATCCAATCCTTTATATACGCCAACCTCTTCCCATCTATGATAACCACCAAAATGTGCCGCTATCACCTTAAGATCAGGAAATAGTTTTGCAACACGAGCAAGTCTAGTTGGAGCGCTAAAATCGTAACGATTGTCCCCTGCGTGGAAAAGAATGGGTAAACGACCTTTACATGCACGATAGATTTTGAAAACGTTTTCGTCGTCTATATTAAACTTTTGAAAATCAGGATGAAGTTTTAAGCCTTTTGCTCCTAGTGAAATTACGCGGTCAACCTCATCAAACATATCACTCTCTAACATTCCGGGATGCAAAGTTGCAAACGGCACGAAAGCCTCGTTCTCCTTAGCGGACGTTAAGATAAAATTATTTATAGATTGCACTTGATGAACGGTGGTAGCCAAAGAATGTACGACGTACTTTTTAACTCCTATTTTACTACCGCTCTCTAAAAGCCCGGCAATATTGCCACCTTTCGCCATTTTTATATCGTAAAAATCTCCTATCGCATGAACGGCTCTTTCCGCAATCTTATCGGGATAGATATGTGCGTGTGTATCAATGATTTTTCCTGCGTATTTGTTTTCCATAAAAAAGTCAACACTCCCAATTTACGCTAAAATATATACTTAATTATTTTAACATACTGTGCGCCCTCCCGTCAAATTAAAATCAAGTTTTTTTGATTATAAGAATAGGCGTTTACGCTTGACAAATATAGACCTCTTTTTTATAATTTTTGTGTAAAAGAGGTGTATAATGTACGAAAGATTTAGAAAAATTGCATTTCCGCTACTTGCAGCGCTAATTTGGGGTTCATCCTTCGTTGCCCAAACCTACAACACGTCGGGAACGCTCTCGTTTATTGCATATAGATCGGTAATAGCCGTTGTTTTTTTGCTCGTTGTGATTCTTATCCGAAGCAAAGGAAGTTTTCGACATCTTTTATTAGAGGATAATAAAAAATCTACTAAATCACTATGGATTGGCGGTGTGCTATGCGGTGTAGCACTCTCTCTCGCCTCTTTTTTCCAACAACTTGGAATTGATGCAGGAACGGAAAGCGGAAAAGCAGGTTTCATAACCGCTATGTATATGGTTCTAGTGCCTATAATCGGACTATTACTCAAGAAAAAATGCACGGCAAAGACGTGGTTGAGCGTAATAGTTGCAGGCGTTGGATTGTATTTTCTATGTATCAAAACGGATTTTTCGGTTCGCTTATCCGATATATACGTCTTAATATGCGCCGTTATGTTTGCAATTCACATTCACATAATCGACAAGTTTTCCCCATCTTGTGATTGTTTCAAACTATCGTGCATACAATTCTTGACCGTAGCAGTACTCTCCTTTATAGGTGCGCTTATATTTGAAAACCCAACTCTAAGCGTATTGAGCGACAATATCCTACCCCTATTATATCTTGGTATTATGTCGTCAGGCATTGCGTACACCTTGCAAATTATATCTCAAAAAGGGGCAAATCCAACCGTAACGAGCATTTTACTCTCTTCCGAATCTCTATTTAGCGTCATATCCGGAGCAATAGTTTTAGGCGAGATATTAGGTGCAAGAGAATATATTGGTTGTGCGTTGATGATGATAGCAGTCGTTCTCACACAATTACCGTCAAAAATGAAAGAATTATAAAAAATCGCTTTTTTTAGAATACGTTAAACAAAATTTTATTCAAAAATGGAGTTTATATGCCAAATTACGAAACTTTATCAAAAGAGATAGAAGATAGAATATCGTCAAACAACACAAATACGCTATCACCTTTTGCTTATCCGACGAACACTGACGCTGTTAGAAGATCTAATCGCGCGCATGATAAGATGAGCGTTTTGCGCTCCCCTTTTATTCGTGATATTGATAAAATACTAAATTGTCCGTATTACAACAGATACTCGGATAAAACTCAAGTTTTCTCATTGTATAAAAACGACGATATCACCCACAGAAGCTTACACGTTCAACTCGTCTCTCGCACTGCAAAAACGATCGGTAAAGCGCTTGGACTAAATCAAGAACTTATAGAAGCCATTGCTCTAGGACACGATATAGGTCACACACCGTTTGGCCATACTGGAGAATATTTCCTTGACGAGATATACCAATCTCACACAAATAGGCGTTTTGCCCATAACGTCCACGCAATTCGCGTCCTAGACACGATATACCCCCTAAACCTAACTCTACCCACGCTAAGTGGAATCCTTGCCCACAACGGTGAACTTGAGCTTGACGAATACAAACCCGTGCCTTGT
>JAFQWW010000055.1 GCA_017407285.1 Clostridia bacterium | reverse complement strand
TATTCTGCCGTCTTCATAGTACTTAGTACATGCTTCGGTAGAAATAGTGAAACCTTGAGGAACGGGCATACCGAGATGAGTCATTTCTGCGAGGTTTGCTCCTTTACCACCAAGCAATTCTTTACCTTTACCGTAGCCTTCTTTGAACTGGTAAACGTACTTTTTAGCCATGTATTTTTTCCTCCTAAATGAAAAATATTATCAAAATTTATACAGATATAGATATTATAATAAAATTTGCAAAAAAACACAAGTGTTTTGAACCTTATTTTGAAATATCAAGGTATTGAATTAAAGAATTTAATCTAAAACCAAAGAGGTTTGTAACGTATCCACCCAAAAGAGTCAAACATTCTCTCAAAACGTTATCTTCAAATCTCATAACAGACAAAGGAGTGTCCTTCAAAATTGCACGAAACACGCCCGTTGCTTGCCCGCTCATTATCTCGCAATTACGACCTGCGCATATTCCGCACACCAAACCGCCGTGCTCGTAAGAAAAATAACGTTTGCTCATATTTTCCGTTCTGCAAACGTTGCATTTAGAAAAATCGAGCGCATATCCCGACGTTTTCAAAAATGAGCATAAGAATTTTATTAAAACTAGCGCCACACTAGACTCTTCGTAGCACAAAGTTTTAAGCGCGTCTAAAACACACGCAACTTGCCTTGCAACGTTTTCCCCTTCTCTCGTCAGTTTTCTCAACGCCTCTAACATAACGTTGCCTGCGTAAAATCTATCTATATCCGAGGATAGCGAGGTAAATTGTTCTATAGGCGTACAACCTGTTACGGTATAATATCCGCCTTTTTCTACCAACACGTATTCTCCAAAACAAAAAGGCGCACAAGCAAACCTCAATTTAGAGGTTGGCTTTCTGCACCCTTTCAATAACACGGAAATTTTTCCTTCTTCCACGGAACATAAAGTAACGAGCTTATCACTTTCTTTGTAATCTTGCGCGCCACAAACGATGGCTCTTACCTTAATTCCGTCCACTTTTAATCTCCTATTTTGTTCTTCTCTCGAGATTTTTTCATTACGTACCACAACGGGTGTCCCGTCGCAACGAACAACTCCCACATTTTATCTTCCATACGCACCTCCAAATTTAAGGTGTGCAAAAGGAAGGAATTTATTCAAAAACGATTAAAGGTCTTTTTTATCGTAACCCAAAGTACGCAAAACCTTCTCGTCGTCACGCCACTCGCTTCTAACCTTAACGAAACCTTTCAAAAACACCTTGGTTTGTAAAAGTTCTTCCATATCAATTCTAGCCGAAGTTAGTATTCTCTTCAAGGTTTCCCCTTTCTTGCCTATAACGATACCTTTATGAGACTCTCTTTCACAAATAATGTCGGCTTCAACGTCTACGATACCGTCCTCACGCTCACGGAAAACCTTGATCTCTACGCCAATACCGTGAGGTACTTCTTCGTTCAAAAATCTCAAAGCCTTTTCTCTTATCATCTCGCCGACCAAGAATCTCTCCGTTCTATCGGTCAACATATCGTCAGGGAAAAGTTTTTCCCCTTCAGGCATAAGTTTAACGAGTTCGGCAAGCAAAATATCCGTATTTCTACCCTTTAGCGCAGAGGTCGGAACTATACTCGATAAGCCTTCTATCTCCTTAAATTTCATAAAAGCTTCGGCAACTCTCTCGTCTTGAACTTCGTCCGTTTTGTTTACGCACACAACGACGGGCGTGCCGTCTGAAACAGTTTTTTGCAACATTTCGATATCGTTGTCAGACAAAGGTCTACCTGCATCGTAAACGTACAACACGGCGTCCACGCCCTCTTTTGCACGTCTTACGCTCTTCATCATGTATCCACCCAGAGAATTTCTCGGAGAATGTATACCCGGAGTGTCTACGAAAGCGATTTGATAATCTTCACTAGTCACTACACCCGTGATTTTATCCCTCGTGGTTTGAGGTCTTTTAGATACGATAGAAATTTTTTCTCCAACGAATCTATTTATTAGGGTGGATTTACCCGCATTTGGTCTTCCTATTATTGCAACGAATCCTGATCTCATTTTTACCTCGTTATACCAATTTTTTCTAAAATTTTGTTTTGTAAAGGAAACATTTCCTCTTCGTCCGCTTTTTCTATATGGTCAAACCCAAAAAGGTGCAAAGTTCCGTGCGTTACCAAAAAGGCTAATTCTCGAACCAAACTATGTCCGTATTCTTCCGCTTGTTCTTTTGCGCGTTCCAAACACAAAACTAATTCTCCAAGCACGATTTCGCCACTCTCGGGATCAACGTCAAAAGGACAATCGTCAACGGAAATTTTTGCTCTTTTGCCATCAACGGTAGGAAAACTTAAAACGTCGGTTACCCTATCGATAGATCTCGTTTCCCGATTTATATCTTGAATTTCTTCAGGCGACACGATACTTAGTTCAACGTAAACGTCGTCAGTTTGACCAATATATTCCAAAACGCCGAAAAACGCCATGTTAACGGCGTTTTCGCATTCTTTATTTAATTCTCCAACTATCTCTAACGTCATATTAAATCTTCGGCGTATAAGATACGCGGTTATGATGAATTCCGTCGAGAACCTCGATAATAGTCATCTTAATCTTATGTAGATCGTCAAACGTGATAGGACAATCGTCAAACTGACCGTAGTCCATACGTTCCTTAAATATATTTCCAACGATAACGTCCAAAGGTACTTTATGAACGGCTGCACGAGCCGCTGCCTCAGACGCGTCTGCAAGCATAATAATTGCGGCTACCTTACTAGTAGGTTTAGGACCGGGGTACGAGAACTTTGCAAGTTCGGCGTTACCGTCCGATATCTTATCTGCCTTTCTATAGAAATAACTAACGGGCATAGTACCGTGGTGTTCTAAGCAAACCTTAGCAATTTCCTCGGGATAGCCACGTTTTTTAAGCATATCGTAACCGTACTGCGCGTGACTCGTAATTTTTTTAGCCGAAACTTCGGGAATAATATCGTCGTGGGGGTTAACTCCACCGTGTTGGTTCTCGGCAAAGAACTCCGGACTACGAGTTTTACCTACGTCGTGATAATACGCACAAGTTCTTGCAAGCTGCGGATTCTCCCCTATTGCTATAGCACATGATTCGGCAAGTACGCCAACCATCATACAGTGGTTAAAGGTACCGGGGGCGATTTCTGCAAGTTCACGCAAGACTTTGACACGGAAGTTACAGTACTCACTCAACTTAAAGTCCGTACAAATCTTGAATACGGATTCAAATATAGGCAAGGTAACCAAGAAAATGGAAACGGCAAGCATATTACCTGCAAAAGACCACAACGTTGCCTTCACTGATTCCATCAACACACCTTGCATAGCAAGAGGATCTACTGTGCCGGAGGAGAGTTGAACCAACAATTCACTTGCAAAAGCCAAAGGCATACTAAGTAGCGCTATACCTACACCGGTTACTAAGTATCTCGTTCTATTAGACGTTCTATTCAAGAAAAATACTACGAAATATCCTACCAACATAGACACAATACCCGACATAACCTCGGAAGACAACATGTTTCCAGTAGGTCCAACGAGCATGTAGGCTAGAAGTAATAACGCGGAGAATAGTCCGTCACACAAAATAGCGATACGTCTACCTACGAATACGGTAATAATGACGGGCAACAAGGTTATAGGTGCTATGTAGGGGTTTATAAACTCGTAACACACCAAAGTCAACCCGATAGTTACCAAAATACTAACGTACACGATGAGCAAATATTTTTGCGCGGTACGTCCGTCTCGCTCCATATTACCAACGAACACGTGTATGGTAAATAAAATAACGAGTGCTATTGCAAACAACGCCCAAATTCGCAAAGGATTGTCTACGAAAAGACTACCAATATTTTCGGGTGTTGAGGACATGAGGAGCAATAGTCCGGTCACAATAAACGCCATACCGATGACGATAATAGCGTTCAACCAAACGCTATGTTGCTCGCTCTCCATTCTATCTTTAGTTTTTGCTACCTGAAAATTACGCATTTATTCCTCTATTTTATTCTTTTTATTTGCGCGTTCATACGCATTTACGATGTCTTGAACCAATTTGTGACGGACGATATCTTTGTGCGTTAATTTAACGACTGCAATATCCTCCACTCCGTCTAAAACCTCAACCGCATCCTTAAGTCCGCTTTTAACGTCACGAGGTAAATCTATCTGAGTAACGTCACCTGTTACGATAATCTTACTACCCTCGCCCATACGAGTCAAAAACATTTTCATCTGCTCGGGCGTCGTGTTTTGCGCCTCGTCCAAAATGATATAGGCGTGAGATAGCGTTCTACCACGCATATAAGCGAGCGGTGCAACCTCAATTACGCCTTTTTCCAATAATTTTGCATAGTTTTCTATACCGAACATTTCTTGTAATGCGTCGTATAGAGGTCTAAGGTAAGGATCGACCTTGGTTTGCAAATCTCCCGGCAAAAATCCTAATCTTTCTCCTGCTTCCACCGCGGGACGAGTCAAGATAATCTTGTCCACCTCGTGGTTTTTATACGCAGTTACGGCTAAGGCTACGGCAAGATAGGTTTTACCAGTTCCGGCAGGGCCTATGGATATAACCACGCTATTTGTTCTAATTGCTTTGACGTATTCGCGTTGACCTGCGGTCTTGCACTTGATTTGTTTGCCACGCGAGGTAACTGCAACGACGTTCATAATGCCTTGTATCTCGTCCGCTTTGCCTTCCGCTACAAGGTCTATGCAACACCTTACCGCAGTAGGATTGATACTCTCTCCGCCCGATATAAGCTTCAACAATAGGTCAATAACCTTGCTACACACCAAAACGTTGGACTCGTCTTCGCCCGACACCGTCAAATCAGATCCGTGCACGGAAACGGCAACGGAAAACTCTTTTTCCAACAACTTCACGTTCTCGTCAAAATTGCCGAATAAGGAAACGAGAGCGTTGATACTTGAGACTTTTTTGTTTTCTTTGAATACAAGTTTATCCATACGGTATTTATTATACCCTATTTTCACACACTTTGCAAGTCCTAAATAAAAAAATATTATATATTAGACTACAATTTGCAAACAAAGGAAAAGCGGAGCAAATTTGCCCGCTTTTAACTCAATAACTACGAATATACGTCTATCCGCTTTTCTATCTCAACTATTACCTTCAAAATTTTGCCACCGTCCACCTCTTTTCCCGTGCTCCAACACCGCAAAAACTCGTATTCTTCTTCCCCCAATTTTAGGAGTATTTGGTCTTTTAGTTTGCGCTCGACACTCGAAGAGTTTATATATTCGGGATTGTCGACCTCTATTGGTTTTTGTTCGTAATAAACGGTCTTGCAGTGATAAATAGGTAATATTGAGAAAAAGGGCGTATAATATCTCTCTTCACGAAAAGAGGTAAACGGAGAGGTGGAGGCGCAATAGTCTTTGGAAAAACTCAATGAATAGAAAACCGCGCTATTCCCCGAATCACGAAAAGAGGCGGTTTTTTGAGGAATAAAAACTTCTGCCTCTCGCCAAACTCGTCCGTAAACCTCGCCAACGGCACGTGACTCTATCAAAACATCTCCAACGCTCTTTACGCAATCTATCAGTTTTTCGCCTCGTCTCACGCTCTCCCCAACTCCAACTAGAGCCGTACCGTCTAAGGTGATAACGCGACTAACAATAGCGTCCTCGGAGGACACTTTGGCTCGTATTGGAATATCGTCGTAGTATGGCGCATCTAACTCCTCTTTTACACTCACTAAAAGGGTTAGCCCACGAGTTTCTACGCTCACTGCGGAAAAAGGAAAGTTTTTTAAAAGTCCGTTTTTTAGTTCATCGCAATCAACTGTGTCTTTCAAAAACACACCGCTTGCGCCTACGCTATCTAGGTGTAATAAGACCTTTTTCAAACTGACTTTATCTAGCCCTCTAACCTCTGTTATAAAGACGAATTTTGATAAAAAAACGCAAGATAAAAACGAGAGAATTATAACCAAAAATATACCTATTCGAGAGAGGGAAAATAGAGATTCTAAAAAGGACTTTTTCTCCACGGCAGAAAAGTCGGAAAAGTCAGTATTTACCGCATTTATCACGACGTTTTTATCCCTCTTTTTTGTGGAAAATCTAAGTTCTCTTCCGACCTTTTTACACCCACATAACCGTGCACCTGACGAGGCTATTTTGTTGAAGGTTTTAGCACTACTTACACCCTTAATTTTGTAGCTGAAATTAGACATTTTTTCCCTCTATCAAAACGCTTAAAATCTCCCCTTTCACGTAGGCGTCGGTTGAGGAAAACTCTAAGATTGAAAGGTCATGACCTACTATTTTAATATTACGTTTTTTGTGCTTAAAGGTTATTTCCTCTTCACTCAAATAGAGTATTCCCTTGTGCCCTTCTACGTGTATACCTCGCCCACCGTAGACGGTAAAAGAAAAGTCCCCGACGAGTTCACTGACGGATAAACCAAGTTTTTCCATAGCTAAATCACGAAACGCCATAATCACCTCGGTTATAAATATTCAAAAGATAATAAAATATGTATTATTGACAAATATCGACAAAGGTGTATAATGTAGATTATGAAAGACAATAGATTATTTAGTTTTATAGTAGTAACGGTAGTGTACGTCTTAGCCGTTTTTGGTGGCGTTTGGGCGTACAACCAGATTGAGGCAGAACTTTGGTTGAGTTTGCTTTGCGCAGACGTTTTTGCCACCGTTTTGACCTTTATTTTCAGTTTGATTTTCAAAAACGCCTCGGTGTACGATCCTTACTGGAGCGTTCAACCCATAGTCATCACGGTAGCCTTTTTCATTGGTCAACCTTTCGACTGGTTTAAGTTCGTTTTCGTTTTAGTCGTATGCTTGTGGGGTATAAGACTTACACTAAACTGGGCGTATACCTTCAAAAGTCTACGACACGAGGACTGGAGATATAGAATGTTGCACGAGAAAACGAGAGGCTTTTATCCTATCGTAAACTTCGTGGGAATACATTTAGTGCCGACCTTAGTCGTATACGCGTGTACGATTCCCGTAGTCGTGGTATTAAATAGCGCGATACGTGTAAATTCACTCTCACTTGCATTTTTAGCGGTGTCCGTGATTGCATTCACGATACAAGGAATAGCCGATATAGAGATGCATAAATACCGCAAAAATCGCACTACTCCCTTTATCCGAGTAGGACTTTGGAAACACTCTCGCCACCCGAACTATTTAGGCGAAATACTAATGTGGTGGGGCGTGGGATTTGCATCAGTTACGGCGCTTGCAGGCTCAAACTATCTCTTAATAGGCGCATTACTAAACACCTTGCTTTTTACATTCGTCAGTATTCCTATGGCGGACAAAAGACAAAGTAAAAAAGACGGATTTGAAGAATATAAAAAGGAAACGAGGGTATTGTTACCCATAAAAAAATGAGAAGTATAAAAGACGAATTATTCTCAAAAAAGGACGAGAAATATAAAAAATTCACCTCCGCTCTCCTACCGACCGTGCCTTGTGACAAAGTTATCGGGGTGCGAACGCCTATTTTAAGAAAGTTCGCAAAAGAGTTGATAAATAGCGGAGATTATGAAAATTTTCTCCGTGACCTACCACACGAATATTTAGAAGAAAACAGTCTACACGGATATATACTAGAGGGAATATCAGACTTTAATAAGTGCGTGGGTGAAATAGAAAAATTTCTACCCTATATAGATAATTGGGCAACGTGCGACACTATATCTCCTCAGGTGTTCAAAAAACACAAAACAAAACTTTTAGAGCATATAAACGAGTGGATCAAGAGTGATAGAACGTATACGGTGAGATTTGGCGTATGTATGCTTATGAAACATTTTTTAGATACGGACTTTGAGAAAACCGTGCTTCAAAAAGTGGCGGAGATAAAATCAGAGGAATACTACGTAAATATGGTAATAGCCTGGTTTTTTGCTACCGCCCTTACAAAACAATACGACTCCACCATCATCTATCTAGAAAACAAAATCCTCTCCCCTTGGGTTCATAACAAAGCAATACAAAAGGCTATAGAAAGCTATAGAATCCCAAAAGAGAAAAAAGAACATCTAAAAAGTCTAAAAATAAAGTAAAAAGGAGCGACTAGTCGCTCCTTTTTGTTAAAAACTTTGATATACGTTAATAATTGTTTTTTTCTTGCGTTTTGCATATTCGTAAGCTAATTGTGTTCCACTGTTAGGTTGATAGTTTTTTGCGATATTATTTCTTTTGCTTGGTGGTACATAATCTGTATTATAATAGAATACGCAAAAATCGCTTAGTTCTACCATTTTTTGATTTCTTTCTACGTACGAAGCTTTTCCAGCTCTTTCTATTCCAGCTGGCATAAAAGTATCATCATACAGTTGCAACAAATAATCTTTATATGTTTTATCAATATATGAAGCATACGATCTAACATAAACACGTTTTATATTAGAGTTTTGCTTTTTTATCTCACTTACAATTTCTAACGCAATATTATCAAAGGCGCTTTTGCTACCAAAATAAAACGTCGATACCCCAATCTTAATCAACATTTGAACAGTTTCATTTATTTTTTGTCGTATTATTGACTCATTTATAATCGTTCTATGCCCGATAAAACAACAAGTTTTTCCTTCCATATCCTTTTCTCTCTAAAATTAATTAAAAACCGCTAAAACACAAAATTTCGTTTTAACGGCATAAATAAAGAAAGATATAAGCACAAAAAAATGCCGCCCTTTCGGACGGCATTGTAGAATATACCCTCTCGAAAGTTGCAACACTTTTTTTCAATCACATAAAACCAAACGGTATTGTAAAAGCGATTAGATATACTACTACCTAATTTGCCCGTTTAGTATAATTTTATGTGAAATTACCATTTAAGGGATGGCTCCCCAAAAAAAAGTGTTGCAAGTACATTATACATTGTAAAAAAGATAATGTCAATGTATATAAACATTTTAGAAAGAATGTTTTTTCATAGCAACGATAAAAAAACACACTGTAGATAGTCTACAGTGTGTTTAGATTAGTTTTGTTGGTTTGCGGCTTGTTCGAGTTTTTTGTTTCTATCATATAATTGCAACGCTTCTATCATCTCCGCCATGTCGCCTTGCAAGAAATTTTCTAGAGAATACAAGGTGAAACCTATTCTATGATCGGTAACTCTGCCTTGGGGATAATTGTAGGTACGGATTCGCTCCGATCTATCTCCCGTTCCTACCTGACTTTTACGTGCGTCTGCGTATTCTTTTACTGCTTGTTGTTCGTAAAAATCGTAAAGACGGCTCTTTAGTACCTTCATAGCTTTTTCACGGTTTTTAATCTGCGATCTCTCGTCCTCGCAAGTAACCACCATACCCGTAGGTAAGTGGGTAATACGGATAGCGGATTCCGTTTTGTTAACGTGCTGACCACCTGCTCCAGAGGAACGATAGGTGTCTATTTTCAAGTCTTTTTCGTTGATTTCGACCTCGACCTCTTCTACCTCGGGCAAAACGGCTACGGTTACCGTACTGGTGTGAACTCTGCCTTGTGACTCGGTGGCGGGAACACGTTGTACACGATGAACACCGCTCTCGTATTTGAGTTTGGAGTACGCACCTTGTCCGCTTATTATAAATACTACTTCTTTTACACCACCAAGTTCGGTAACGTTGTTTTCCATAAACTCTACGCCCCAACGTTGGGATTCTGCGTAGTGAATATACATACGCATAAGTTCGCTACCAAAAAGACCTGCTTCGTCACCGCCTGCGCCCGCTCTTATTTCCATAACGACGTTGCTATCGTCTTTGGGATCTTTAGGTAAAAGCAAGATTTTTAGTTCTTCTTCGATCTCTTCTCGTCTACTTTTGGCTCCACCCAATTCGCTTCGCGCAATTTCAACGAGCTCGGGATCAGCGCCACCAGATAAAAGTTCTTCGTACTCTTTTACCTCTCCGTCTATTTGAACGTAACGATCGTAACAGTCCACTATGGGTGACAAGGAGGCGTGCTCTTTGACAAGTTTTTGCCATTCGTCACGATTTTTTATGATTTCGGGATCGGAGACTTGTTGCTCTAATTCAAAATATCTTTTCTTAACGTCTACTAAATTTTCAAACATAATTACCTTTTTCTCGCTTTTACTATTCTCTCTACACCGTCAAGGTCACGTATAATCTCAACGTCTATATAGTTTTCACTCATAAGTTTTTGGACGTCTCCTGCTTGACCTTTGCCTACCTCAAGATAGACTACGCCACCGCACGTTAGGTATTTATAACCCTCTTGCGCTATTATTCTATAGAAATCTAGTCCGTCTTCGCCACCAAATAATGCGGTTTGGGGTTCGCATTTGACCTCTTTAGATAACGACTCCATATCTTTTTTATTGATATATGGAGGATTGGACACCAACACGTCATACGAATCCGTCAATGACTGGAACATATCGGATTTTATAAATTCTATCTCAACCTTATTTCTCTCGGCGTTTTCTTTGGCTAAATCAAGGGCTTCGTACAAATCCACCGCAGTCACACAAGATTTTTCATGCGCTTTTTTGATACTCACGGCTATTGCACCACTTCCCGTGCACATATCGAGGACTTTTTCCTCGCCTTTCATCTCTTTTATAACCAAATCTACCATAAATTCGGTTTCAAAACGAGGTATCAACCCTCTTTTATCGCATTTAATATCTGCATCTAAAAAGGTTTGATTGCCTAATATGTACTGCAAAGGTTCGCCTTGCGCGCGTCTATCCACCAATTCTTTGACCTTTTTTAAGTCCTCTTCTTTTATGGTTGATAGAGTCTTGACCTCGCACCTATTGATACCTAACACAAAACTTACTATCCACTCGCTATCTGCTTGCCAATCGCAAGATTTATTTTTGCGGAGTTTGTTTTGGATATCGGTCATCGCCAAAGTGAAATTTTTGTCGATGTTAAAAGTTACGGTTTCCTTACTTGGATCGGCATCCAACTCTTGCGCCGTCGTAAAAGACTTTATCGCAACCTCTATCATGCCGTCATCGGGCTCTTTGGTCGTGAGTTTTTGAAGGGCTAAGCCCGGCGCTTTGAGTATTCGAACTAAAAAGTTGTCGAATTTGGCTAATCCTTTCAATATCTCGTAAGATAAGCCTGCAACTACGGGCATAAGCAACAATCTAAGTCCTATTCTAACCCACATATTGCCGTCCAAACCGAGTAGCCCAAGCAAGGAGAAAAAGACTATGCTCACCGCCATTACTAAAAACATAAAGGTAGTACCGCATCTATCGTGCTCTTTTTTGCAAGTTCTAACGTTTTCAACAGTCAAAGGTAGGTCGGCTTCGTAACAAGATATCGTTTTGTGTTCTGCACCGTG
>JAFQWW010000003.1 GCA_017407285.1 Clostridia bacterium | reverse complement strand
GAGTTTGAATCAGCCAGTCGCTAAAACCATCTTTTTCCCATAGTTTTTTATATTGATTATTAAGTGCGCTCTTTTTATGATTCTGAATTAGCGGTGCAAGTACATATAATATTTCTGAATAACTCTTTTCTGATATCATATTTAATGCAAATAAATATGATAGTCCAAGGTACGTGGAAGGAGTCAAGCAACTGAGCCAAAGTTCTATGCATGGTCTTGTTGCTATCGTCAAATCTTGAATAAATGTTATCACCATTCAATACGATCATGTCAGGATTATTCACTTGAACGAGATCCTTAACTACGTCCCAAGCGCTCTCGTCGGGAGTACCGTAATGAGGATAGTAACTAACCTGATCTGCACCATTTTCCGTATTGGGATTGATAATCTGAATATCTGCAAGGTTCAAAATTTTGAAATCCTCGTCAGCATCTTTATAAACCTTAAGTCCTTCTACGCCAGTGCTCGTTTCAAAAACAGGTCTTGCTTCTATATCGGTGTGAACTACGGAATAATCAGCGTCGTAGCCGTTAAACCAACTAGATACTTTGAAGGGTTCAACTTCGGGAGCAGTAGCGCTTCCACCGTGAGCAACCGTTTCCGTTTTAACGAGTTGGTCGTCTTCGTCGTAGAACTTTACGGTGTATTCGGATTTACCAGAGGTAAAAGGAATTTCTTCACCGTAAATACCGTTTTCGGGATCACCACTATAAACTTTAGCGGTATACTCCCCACCTTCTTCCATCGCATAAATAGCAATACCGAATTTACCGTCAGCACCAATGTATTTACCCTCAAAAGCATAGGAAACTCCGCTCTCAACGTCTTTAATAATAACGCCGTAGCCTGCGGACGGATTGGATACCGTACCAAAAACTATATGTGCGTCACGATTTTCATACTCGCCTATGTACATAGCGGTATGAGTCGTAACTACGTCTTGTGCGGTTGCAAGGATAGCAAATGACGCAACGAAGGTCATAATCATCAAAACCGCAAGAATAATTTTAAAACTCTTTTTCATGATATCTCCTTAGATTTGTACGCCAGAGCCATACTCGTAAGAGGTAATAGAACCACCTAATTGTGACAAATCGTCCGCAAAAGAGCCCCAAGGATCAGCTGCAATCGATTCGCTCGACAATACGCTTAACACGTTAAGCTCAGGTTTAATGTAACTTTTCATACAAATTCCTCCTTAATATTTGTAAAATTTATACGCATATCATTATATCATATAAAAATATCAAAATCAATCTTTTTAGAATAAATAAATAATTTTAGTAACTTACCGAGTCCTTTTGTATAAAAAAAGAGGATTGCTTCTCTTTTCTTTATTTTTTCAACATAAACAATCTTGCAGAGTAGTCTTTTGCGAAATTAAAAGACATCTTTTTACCGTTAAATTTCCATTTAACTCCTTTCAATTTCGTAGGATAGATAAGTTCTGCGCTTGTGTAGCCGTATTTTTCGAGATTAAGATCAAACTTACCTGCCTCGTAGTTCCATACTGCCAAAATTGTATCTCCATTATCTGGATTCTTGAGTCCGTACGCGTTATAGGTTTTGTCCGTTACGTGTTTCATCGGCAAAACGAAAACGGGTTCGAGTTTTTGAAGATCTTTTCTGTATCCCTTGTAGGTTTTGATACCGTCTTTTATGAGTTCAAGATTCAATTTATCGGCGTGACAAATCTTACCAGCGAGATAAACGAGTCCCATCATTGAGGTTACCATGTTAAATGCGGTTTGCTCACCGTTTTTCATTTTATCTATCTCGCTTTTGGGCAAAACCTTCTCTTTTTGAGGAACGTTAGGCAACATGTCGCAAGTCAAAGGATAAGGAGAGGACCAAACGCCGATTTTTTCGGGTGCTATGCACGCGGATTGACCTATCATGATTGAGGGTGCGAGCTTATAATTCTCTTGATCGGAATAGGACTGCAAATAACAGTGTTTGAGCATACCGTGAGTTGCTCGGCCACTACCTGCACAACAGTTTTCTATAACCAAACCAGGGAAAGACGCTTGCAAATCGTCAATAAATTCTGCAGTTGCCAAAACGTTTTGAAGAACGCCTTCAGAGGGACACTCTCCGTAATACGTGCTACCCATTTTTTCACTGTTATTATGGTCGTTTTTGATAAAACGAATGCCAAGATCGTAAACGTGTTTAACGCGTTCTTTTAAGTACTCGCGTACCTTTTTAGATCTCATATTTACTTTAGGTCTATGGTCACTAACTAGTTTTCCGTGACGAGTCAACAAATAATCCTCAATTCCGAGTTTTTCTGCAATCTTATAGTTCGTAGTTTCAAACTCAAACCAAACTCCGGGGATAAGACCTTTGTTCTTAATATAATCTATAACCCCTTCAAATCCAAGTTCTCCAAAAACCTCGGATCCGTAAGGTACCCACTCACCATTCTCTGACCAACCTGCATCTATGACGAAATACTCGCATCCAACTTCTGCTGCAACGTCAACCAAGGGCAAAATTCTATCAACAGAGGGAACTGCCCAGTTCGCGTTCATAAAATCGTTATAGCATACGGGAACGGTATCAAAGTCTTTCAACGACGTCATTCTCTTATATTTCAAAAGTTCCACGATTGCGTCGTTGAAATCACCTTTTACTACGCCGTATATTGCGTTTTGCGTGGTGTAGCTCTCGCCCGGTTTTAAGCACTTTCTAAATCCTTCTCTCTCGTCTGCTCCACCAACGGTTACGCACAAGAAAGGACACAACCAACCGGAACATGCCTGAAGTTCTATATACCAACTTCCCGGAGTTTCGCTCTCAAAGAACCAAGCGTTACCTTCCTCTTTGTCCTCTATAATCATGATAGGGAAATACTGTTGAGTGGAGAAAGAACCGTTATCGCCTACTCTAAATTTACTTATCTCCCAAATACGACCAGATCCGGGGAAAATGTCTAGATCAGCCATAGATTTTTTCTGCCACTGACCTTCGCAACACCAAGTTGAACGACAATAATGAACGACAAATCTATCGGACTCAAAATATTTAGAACCACCTATTCCTATGCCTAAAACTTGGGTAGAAGCTACCTTTGATAAATCAAATTCTTTATCCGAATTATTCGTGTAGGTTGTGTTTTGAGTCAAAACGTTAAGCCCTGCTATTAAGGTAACGTTTTCTTTAACGTTTGCACCGTATTTAGGAATAGTGTATTCAGTAACGAATCCCGTCGTGTTCTTGGTTTCCCCAACGTACTCGAAAAAATCCGCCGTGGGCATGATATCGTGACCTTTGTATTCTGCTTCATAGTTAGAATCAATGGTCAAGTTGGTATTGATATGTCCGTAAATGAAATCATCTCCCGTAGTCGAATCGTTCGTAGACAAATAAAAATGTCCAAGAGGTCCAACGTTAACGTTCAATTTGTTGTGCTTAATTTTACTCATTTTCCTTTCTCCTTGGCGTATTACCGCTTTTATCATATTTTATCCACAAAACCACGTATTGTCAATACGAATATTCACAAAAATGCGCTCTTTAGTTAGATTCATTATAAATTATCCTAACATATAGCCTACTCAAAGTCAATACTCAAAGATACAATTCTTCCCTTTTTGCTACCCGTCTTATCTTCTCAATCGCCTTTTTTTCAATTCTAGAAACGTAGGATCGAGATATATCGTGTAAGACTGCGACCTCTCTTTGTGTAAGTGGTTTTCCTCCAGTCAAACCATAGCGTAAAGAAATGATTTCGTATTCTCTGGTATCCAAAACTTTTTTGACGATATCCATCAGTTTTTCATTAATCATAGACCGCTCAACTTCGTCAAAAATACCGTCTTCGTCAGTGTGCAACATATCAATAAGAGTGATTTCATTACCCTCTTTATCCACGCCAACCGCATCGTACAGAGAAACGTCTCCCCGTCTTTTTTTGCCCGCTCTTAAAGTCATTAAAATCTCGTTTTCAATGCATCTACTAGCATAGGTTGCAAGTTGAGTGCCCTTTTCAGGGGTAAAGGTATTGACCGCTTTTATAAGTCCTATAGAGCCTACTGATATCAATTCGTCAACGTCGGGATAATTATTGTATTTTTTTACGATATGTACCACGAGTCGCAAGTTGTGTTTAATCAAGACGTCTCTAGCCTCTTTATCTCCTTTCACAGCACGCTCAACGTATTCCTTTTCCTTTTCAGCCGATAATGGTCGAGGAAAGGAATTGTTCGGGGAAACGAACGAAGAAAAGAGTAGCATATCTTTCAATAATAAAAAAAGTCCTTCAAACATACAGACCTCCAAATCGGTCTATTATATGTGAAGAACTATTTTATGTTGTATGTCCAATTATAAATAAGTAGAAAACTCGGTTTCTATCTCGATTACTTTGTCACGAAGATAACCTAACTCACCAGTCGTGTTAAACTCCAACCTATACGCTGTGAGTGCTTGTTTTTTATAAGAAAATCTAGAATTTATCTCACGACGTCCGTACTTTCCGTCCCCTAACACTTGATGCCCAATATGTGCCATATGAGCACGTATTTGATGCGTTCTGCCCGTCAATAAGTGAATTTTAACTATACTAAAATCTCGTCCTAAAAACAACCTTTCGTACTCAGTAACAATCTTCAATCCGCCTATTACCGCTCTATCGTATATCTTAACCTCGGCACGTTCGCCATCTTTTACGAGATATGCAGTTAGGCGTGCGTGCTCGTCTACCTTTCCGTAAACTGCGGAGAGATAATATTTTTCAATTTGTCTTTCCTTTATCGCTAAACTTAATAATTCTCCTATCTTCTCGTTTTTTGCAACTAATATAACGCCGTTGGTATTAACGTCTAATCTATGCACCGCACAAGACGTGGGACACAAAGTTTTAGCGTAAGATAAAAGTGATATATCCCCCTCGGTTTCTAGTCCCTTAGGTTTGTTAAACACGAAAAGGTTATCGTCTTCGTACACGATATCAACGTGGTATTCGTAGCTTGAGGAATCACGAAGAGTGGTATATATCTGTACCAAATCTCCTCTCTCAATCTCCACGTCCTCTTTTATCCTCTTTCCGTTCACTTTCACGTCCTTATTTCTCAATAGTGAACGCAAGTGATTATAACTCAAAGAAGGATATTTATTGGATACGACCTTTGTAAGTCTACCTTTATCGCCTTGAAACTCAAACTCTATCATAACACAAAAAAAGGCGTAAAACGCCTTTTATTTATTCTCCTTGACCTTAACGAGGTTTTCAATCTCAGACAAGAGAGTGTTGATATCTTTGAACTGTCTATGAACGGAGGCAAAACGAACGTAGGCTACTTCGTCGATATTTTTGAGCCCTGCCATTATCATCTCGCCAATTTGTTTGCTCGTGATCTCTTGCTCTAAAGTGTTATGCACGCTCTTTTCTACCTCGGCAACGAGTTTTTCAATTTCGTACATAGACACGGGACGTTTTTCACAAGCTTTCATGATACCTGCCTTGATTTTTGCAGGATCAAAGGTTTGACGGTTTCCGTTACTCTTGATAACTAGAATAGGAGTATGCTCGATGGTCTCGTACGTCGTGTAACGCTTTCCGCATCCCTCGCACTCACGACGACGACGAATACTCGTTCCGTCCTCGTTAACTCTGGAATCCACAACCTTGCTATTCATACAACCACAATACATACATTTCATAATATTCACCTCAATACATATAATTTTATACTATATATTGAGGTTTTGTCAATTATTTTACTCAATATTGTGTGGATTTGGCTCTTTTTCCCCGTTTGTCAAGCTAACTAACACCACGTCGCTTCCAATTTTACATATTTTGTTCCAAGGTATAAATAGTGGTTCACCCTTTATAATACCTAAAAAACCCGTATTATCTCCCGGCACGGTAAATCCCAATATCTTTCCACAATCGTCAAAAGTCAAATCACAAGCGTGACCTAAATCACGTCCGTCTGCAACATTAATTACGCTTTTTGATCTAAAATCACAATAGGTTATTTCCATACCGAATTATATGCAACACAAGCTTAATTTGCCACTCAAGAATTATATTTTCTCAACTTTTCTATAGCACTTTTTTCCAATCTTGATACTTGGGCTTGGGATATTCCTACCGATTCGCTTATCTCGGTCTGCGTTTTACCTAAAAAGTATCGCATATTTAGGATATTTCTTTCCCTCTCGCTGATTTTCTCTAGAGATTCTTTTAGGGAAAAGTGTTCCGTCCACCTCTCTTCGTTTTCGTCCTTATCGTATAATTGTTCCAATAGATCTAGAGCGTCTTCCCCCTCTCCGCATACGCTCGAGTAAATGCTTATCGGTTCACTCACGGCGTCCAACGCTTCCACGATATCCCGCTCCGGTATTGCTAATTCTTCAGATATTTCAAAGATTGCGCCCTCTTTTCCGTCTCGCACCAGTTTTTCTCTCGCATCTAACGCTTTATAAGCAACGTCACGGAGATTTCGACTAACCTTTATGCTCGTGGAATCCCGCATAAACCTCTTTATCTCGCCAATAATCATTGGAACGGCGTAGGTTGAGAACATCACGCCCACCGAGGTATCAAAGTTTTCAATCGCCTTTAGCAATCCTACGCAACCTACTTGGAATAAATCGTCTGAGTTGTCCCGACATTCCTTAAATCTTTGCACGATACTCAAAACCAATCGCAAATTGCCTTGAATAAATCTCTCGCGCGCCTCACTATCTCCTGCTTTCAATTTAAGCATCAATTCCGTACTCTCTCTGCCCTTTAACTTTGGTAGCGTGGACGTATCAAGTCCGCAAATTTTTACTTTGTGTGCCATAATAGCCTTTTTCCTCCGAATAGAGTTAGTATAGGCTATTTTCCATTCTTTATTCTACACGAGTTTCGCCATTTCTTTTTTTAGTCTTAGTAAAATCTTCTTCTCTAATCGAGATATGTATGACTGCGAAATACCCATCATATCGGCAATCTCTTTTTGTGTGCGCTCCTCACGTCCCATGAGTCCGAAACGCAATTCCATTATGGTTCGCTCTCTTTCTGAAAGTTTCAAAAAAGATTGCTTTAACATTTCTTTTTCGACCGAACTTTCAATATCCTTATATATAACGTCCGCATCCGTTCCCAGTACGTCTCCTAGGAGTAAAACGTTTCCCTCCCAATCTGTGTTTAGAGGTTCGTCAAGAGATACTTCGCTTTTGAGTTTGTTAAGTTTTCTCAAATACATAAGTATTTCGTTTTCAATACACCTACTAGCGTAAGTCGCAAGTTTAATATTCTTGCCACTATTAAAAGAATTTACGGCTTTAATTAGACCGATTGAACCAACGGATATAAGATCTTCCATATCCGCGCCAGTATTTTCAAAACGTTTTGCAATATAGACGACTAAGCGAAGATTGTGTTCAATCAATGCAGATTTGGCAGACGAATCCCCCTCGTCCAATCGCAAAATTATCGCTTCTTCCTCCTCTCGAGAAAAAGGTTGAGGTAATGCCTCTCCACCGCACATATAGTGCAAAGTTCCCGTATCAAAACAATTTATATTGAGTTTTGATAAAAGTTTTTTAATTATTCTCAAAAATGCGTTCATCGTAATCTCCTCCACACAAAATGACTTCCTCTCCCACTCCTTCGTCCATAAATATCGCGGGAAAATTCACGATACAACCGTTATTTCCGCGAAAAGTCATCTTGCGTATATAAAAGACTTCGTAAACTTTAGTTGAGTTCAAAGTTTTAACCTCGACCTCTCTATTTGTCGACTCGCACAAAATTTTATCTTTTAGTTTTTTAGGTACTACGATAACCCCTCGATTTTCAAAGCGTATTGAGTTTCCAGTATCCACGAATGCTCTTGACAAAACGCCACCGCTTATACCCTCGAATATAACCCAAGTTTCCCCTCTTGCCACCCTACTTTTAAGGTATGAGAGAGCTTGTCTAATTATGTATGAGAATAATAGCGTTCCAACGAGTATGCAAAAGGTCAATTCTTCATCTTCAAACCCTTCAATTCCAAAACTCGTAAAACTCAATACGGCGCTTACCGCTCCTGCTATCCCAAAAGAGGTTACGTAAAATATAAATAGGGATATAAGATATCTCTTAAACTCTATTTTTCCGGTCAATATCAAGGTAAAGACACAAGAGAGAGTAAACTTTATAACCGCAGTCCAAACTTCCGCCACCCTTATCGTTGGCGTGAGCACTCCGAAGCCTACGCTAAGAGTTAGAAAAATTAGCGATCTTATCTTACAACTATTAAGCCCCGCTAACTTTCTCGTCAATCTCATAACCGCGTAATTTGCTAATAGGTTATTCAAAATTACGAACTCTACGTAAACAGTCATGTGATAATCATACCACAAGCGTGCTTGCGCACTTTTAACTTATCTGTCGAATTTAGACCTTTTTAGCAACAAAAAACGGCAGATCGCTCTGCCGTTTTCCTATCTTTATTATTAATATCCCATCATGCCGGAATTAGTAAGCATGAAGGACCAGAAACTGTCTTCACGCTCAATATTTAACAACGGTATCTCAACGCAAATATCACACCAAGAATAATCGCCAACATTTAATCCAGTGGTGGTATCGTCGTTAGACAAAAACTCGATCTGCATATTCATCATTCCTTTATATACGTCTAAGTAGGTCTGAGAACCAGAGTATGCGCTCAATAATAACTCTCTAATCGTGTTGTAACTCATACCGTCCGCACAACTCTCAACGTTAAATCTTCCTCTTATACCGTAAGACAAGTTTTTACATCCGTACATAAACGATGTGTCGTACTCAAAGGAAAGTTCCAAATCTCCGTCCGTACAAATGTAGATAAATCTTATAAAGTTGTGTATCATTCTATTGAAGTTACGAGTATTAAATTCTGCAGTACCAAAGGCTTTTACACAAGACATATCCATTTCAAACAAGGTTGCAGTCTCGTACAAGTTCATGGGATAGAAAGTACCTATGTATTTGAAATCACTGCTATTCGAGGACTGGAACAAATTGTAGTTGCCTTTCTCGTAATGGGTTTTCTCCTCTCGTCTTTCGATAAATCTATTCTCTACGCTCTTATCAACGTATACTTTGTATTTGTAGTACTTATACTCTACCTCACCCTCGTCAGGTTCTATTGCGTTAGTTACTACTAATTCGCTCTCACGGTTAGGCAAACCTGCCTCAACCTTTTCATACGAACATACGCTACACGTATACGTGGTTTTCTTGGATGAGGAATTAAATACACCTTCATCAAATACGTGCTCACACACGAGTCCACACACACCACAAACACCGTTCTCATACGAGTGATCTGCAAAATCTCCAAACATGAAGGCATCATCACCTACAGCGCCACAACTACAAGAATAAAAATAGGTAGCTTTAGCTTCGCAAGTTGCAGGGGTTGCAAGATATTTATCAAGCGCTATCTCCAACGTGAATTCGTGTTGATGTGTCGAAAAACTAACGCTTTCTCCAAACACACCAGTCACAGGATCTCCAGAATACGCTTTTGCCTCAAAGTCAACGCCTTCGGGCATACTGTATAGCGCAATACCAAATTTTCCTTCGTTACCTATGCATTTACCTTTATACGCATAAGATTTTTCGGTATCTAGGTTGGTTAAAACGATTCCGTATTCCAAGCTTGGATCACTAACCGTACCGAACACGATATAACAAACGCCGTTTAAATCTCCACTATCGTATTCACCTACAAAAACTTCTTCGTGCGTCGTTGCAGTAGCACTAGCAAAAGCAAAAAGCGGACAAGTAAGCGAGAAAACTATAGCAAGGATCACGAAAAGTATAGATAACTTTTTCATCTTGACTCCTTTTGTCAATAAAACTATTTTTTTATTGAAAATTATCAATCTTTTATTATTGTATCATTTTTAGAAAGATATTGCAAGCGTATTAAAAAAGCCACCAAAAAGGTGGCTTTTTTCTTAATATCCTATCATTCCAGAATTTGTGAGCATAAACGACCAGAAATTATTTTCTTTGTCTACACTCAATAAAGGTATACCAACGTGGATATCACACCACGAATAATCGCCTACATTCAATCCTAAAGTCGTGTCGTCACTTGACAAGAATTTAATCTCCATACCCATCGTTCCTTTGTAAACGTCCAAATAGGTTTGAGCTCCAGAATACTTACTCAATAGTAATTCACGAACGGTATCGTAACTTAGTCCGTCTGCACAGTTTTCCACGTTAAATCTTCCTCTTATACCGTAAGATAAATTACGGCACTGATACATAAAGGAGGTATCGTATTCAAAGGAAAGTTCTAATTTTCCATCCGTACAAATGTAGATAAATCTTATAAAGTTGTGAATCTTCTTATTGAACTCACGCGTATTAAACTCTGCCGTAGCAAAAGAATTACTACAATTCTTTTCCATATCAAAAAGCGGTGCAGCTTCGTACAAGTGCATAGGATAGAAAGTTCCCATATACTTAAATTGATTGCTAATTGAAGACTGGAATAAGTTGTATTCTCCGCTTAAATAGTAGGTTTTTTCCTCGCGTCTATCTATAAGTCTATTTTCTGCGCTCTTATCTACGGAAACTTTGTACTTATAGTATTTGTACTCAGGTTCATTCTCTCGAGGTTCGTCGTTCATTACTATAACCTTACTCTCGCGATTAGGTAAACCTTCTTCCTCTTTAACGTCACCGCAAAGCGTACAATTATAAATAGTTGAGTTCGAGGAAGAATTGTGCACGCCTCCGTCGTATTCGTGAGTACATTCACGATCACATACCACACACACACCGTCTTCAAACTCGTGCGCTTCATCCTCGGAGACTACGTCGTGACCACAAGTTGATTTGTGCCAGTGGCTATACTTATCCGTCGTCCAGTCTGCACTAAAAGAGTGATTATCGTTCATGGGGATATCTTCGTACTCTTTAGCTTCACAACGCAAGCAATCTCGTCTTTGTCTACCAAGCGTTGAACAAGTAGGTTGGGTTTCAACTGAATATGCCGACCACAAGTGTATACATTCCAAATCACGTGAACACACACTACACTTATTGTTTTCTCCTCTCGTGTGTTTTTCTTTTTCCACACTCACGTCGTGTCCACAAGTAACGGGATACCAATGATACTCCTCGTCTCCCGCATAAACGTTTGAATATTCGTGGTTTTGTGGATTATACGCTATATCTTCGTATTCTACGGTATAACAAAGATTACAAGTTTTTTTCACGCGTCCTAAAGTACTACACGTAGCTTCTATCTCAACGACGCTTGAAAAGTCGTGCGGACAAGATAATTCTCTTCCGCATACCGTACATTTTCCACTCTCTCCCCTTTGATGCTCTGCCATATCAGTAACGATCCTATGAGTACAATCGCTAACGTGCCAGTGATAGTTATCGTCTCCCGTCCAAACCGAGGACTCTTTGTGGTTATTTTCATCCAAATCCAAAGGCTTATTTAACCTATCACCACACTTGATGCACGTAGATATTTCGTAGCCTCTTACCTCACAAGTCGAAACTACGGTTTCGGTTACTCTGTAATCGTGCTCACATTCGCCACACGCACAAAGCAATAAGACAATACACGACAATACGAGAATCAAAAGAATAAGTTTCTTAACTTTCATAATTTCCCCTATCTTTAGAATAATTTTTGCGCTACGATTTCTGCGGCGATTGCGCATAGTTCACCGCAAGGTCTTTTTTTGTAATACGTCTCCGTTCTCTCTTCGGGCACTACGTTTCCGTTATCCGATTGATTGATAAGTTCACGACAAATTATAGATCCGCACTGCGCTTTGAACTCGTCCGCCATGGAATGAATCAAGGCGTAGGTCTCAACCTTTTCTTCTTTTGCAGTCGGAGAAGAATAACCTTTCAACAAGCTTGCCACCATAAACATTCCACTCACTGCTCCGCAAACTTCACGAAGTTTACCCATTCCTGCGCCAAAGCCTGATGCTAGTTTTGCAAGTTGCTCTTCATCCATTCCTAACTCGTCTTTAAACGCCAATAAAACGGACTGACAACAGTTGTATCCCGACTTAAAGTTCTCTAGTGCTATCTTTGCGTATTCTTTCTTATCTTTCATTTTACCAATCCTCATCCGTAAATTTGCCTCTCGACGTTTTTACGTCGTCGTAAAAGGCTTTATAATTTTTAACGAAATCATCTTCATTTTCCCCGAAAAGCTCGTCCAACGAGTAATCTGCGGGATCAAAACCGTCCTCATCGTCGAGTTCGGACATTTGCATTAAATATTTTTTGGTTATCACGCTACCACCTACTGATTATTCTATTTATCTCGTTTACTCTCTTTTCTATCTCGCGATTTGCATACCCTTCGCTCTCGCGAATAAGAGTCATGAGTTTTTCGCCTGCCGATAAAAGTTTTGCGTATTGTGAAGAATATTTTTTCTTCTTTACGTTACCTTTTACGATAAGTCTACCTACACCTTCCGTTGCACACGTATCAGTCAACAAATCCCATTCCGTACCACTAAAGGGTGCGTATGAGTCGATGGCTAAATTGTTTTGAACGTAGTCGCTAAACTCGTCGCAAACTTTATCTTCGCCGTGTACAACAAACACTCTCTTCGGCTTATTTTCAAAACCGTTCAACCAATTTATAAGTCCGTCACGGTCCGCGTGTCCGCTAATACCGTCAAGATTTTCTATCCTTGCACGAACCTCTATACTTTCGCTAAAAAGTTTTATCTCTTTTTCTCCGTCAAGTAATGCGCGACCTAAAGTGCCCTCCGACTGATAGCCAACGAACAATATGGTGGAATCATCTCTCCAAAGATTGTGTTTCAAGTGATGACGTATTCTACCCGCCTCACACATTCCACTCGCAGATATTATAACCTTAGGCGTTTGGTCAAAGTTTATTGCCTTGCTCTCCTCCGTCGTAACCGATGAATATAATCCTTCGAAACTAATAGGATCAATACCAGCCCGTATAAGCTCTTGAGTCTCATCGTCTCCGCACTCTTCTAAGCATTGAACGAACACCTCGGTTGCCTCGTTTGCAAGAGGACTGTCTACGTAAACAGGAAAATCAGAGTACTGTTTTACCAATCTTTTTTGTTTTATCTCACGCAAAACGTATAAAATCTCTTGCGTTCTTCCAACGGCAAAACTAGGAATTACTAAATTTCCACCACGAGAGAAGGTATCTATTAATAATTTTGACAACTCTTCAACGTAATTAGGTCTACCACCGTGATTTCTATTACCGTACGTGGATTCTATAACTACGTAATCCGCGCTATCGGGTAATTCGGGATCTTTTAGTAACGGTTTATTTAGGTTTCCTACGTCTCCCGAAAATATTATCGTCTTTCTAACGCCTTTTTCTTGAACGGTTAGTTTTATCGAGGACGAACCCAACATATGTCCTGCATCAAGAAAGTTAACCTTGACGTTTTCGTCTATAGTTATATCTTTTCCGTACGGACAAGGGGTAAATAAATTAATCGTCCCTATAGCGTCTTGCGTGGTGTACAACGGCTCGTACAACTCGCCTCCCGACCTTTTTGCCTTTCTATTGCGCCACTCCGCTTCAAATTCTTGGATATGCGCCGAATCTTTGAGCATAATGTTTGCAAGTTTTGCAGTCGCATTAGTCAGGTAAATCTTGCCTCTGAAACCCTTTTTATATAGCATGGGCAAATTACCCGAATGATCTATATGTGCGTGAGTTAAAAACACGTAATCTACGTCGGAAATCTTGCCCGGAATAGGTTGATTTTCATATATATCTTTACCTTGTTCCATACCGCAATCGATAAGCACGCGCTTATCTCCAACCGTCAGTAAAAAACAACTTCCCGTAACTTCGTGCGTTGCACCTAAAAAGCAAAGTTTCATAGACACCTCTTTTTATTTTATGCCAATTTCACGTATCGCGCCATCAACGTATCCGTAGACGTGATCGAATCCGTGATTTTTCAATAATTCCTCTCCCTCTCTAAAACCAAAGGATATGTAATTTTTATTGTGGCAATCCGCGCCAAGTAAAAGTTTTGCACCCTTGTCTCTTAAAAAGCCTAATAAATATGCCGCAGGATAGGGAGTTTTCTTGCAACCTCTTGCAATAGCACCGTAGTTAACTTCAATAATCGTATCTTTTTCTATAGCGTAATCAAGTGCGGAAAAGACTGCGCCTAGATACCTCTTATCACTCTCGTCAAAAAACTTGTATCCGTCGTTAAACTTCGTTACTAAATCTACGTGGCATAAAACCATAGGATTTTTTTTATATAGCAAATCTTTTACAAGATCGTAATAGTTCTCACAAAGTTTGAAACCATCGCCACCAAATGCTCGCATCAGTTCATCAAAGACTTCGACAGAGTGATCCACACCGTAATATCTTCCGTCAACCACTAAATTATGTACGGAATCTATAAGATAATCGTATCCAGCATTATCTCTTGGTAAACTATGATAATCTACCTCTAGTCCACAATAGACGCGAATCTTATCTGCATACTTTGATTTTAATCGAAAAATCTCTTTTTTATAACTCTCTTCATCCTTCATACTCCAGCAAGTTTCCATACACTCTATCATGCTGTGTGAGGATAATCCAAAATCCGTAAAACCTGCGTCGATCGCACTTAAAATCATTTCTTCCGGAGTGTTTGCACCGTCACAAAAGGTACAATGATTGTGAATAGAAGATTTGATTTTCATGTTATTTCATCGTCTCCTGTTTTACCTTTTTATCTATTACGTGACGGCTCGCAAGTTCTTCACGAATATCGTCTACCGATATTCCCATTTCCACCATAAGCACCATAGCATGATAAGCCAAGTCGGCTATTTCGTACACGGTTTCCTCTTTGCTATTCTTCATAGCGCCAATTATAACCTCGGTACACTCCTCGCCTACCTTTTTCAAAATTTTCTCTTTACCTTTCTGGAAAAGATAGGTAGTGTAACTACCCTCGGGCATTTGTTCCTTTCT
>JAFQWW010000054.1 GCA_017407285.1 Clostridia bacterium | reverse complement strand
TTTCTGAGTTTCAAACCGAATGCCATGTTATCGTAAACGGTCATATGAGGATACAATGCGTAATCCTGGAAAACCATCGCGATGTCACGGTCTTTAGGCAATACGTCGTTAACCAAAACGCCGTCGATGTACAACTCACCAGCGGAGATGTCCTCAAGTCCTGCAACCATACGCAAAGTGGTGGATTTACCACAACCGGAAGGTCCTACCAATACGATAAACTCTTTATCCTCGATTTCCAAGTTAAAGTCGTAAACTGCTTTAACGTTACCGGGATATATTTTCTCTACGTGTCTTAAAGATAAACCAGACATAATTTTCCTCCAATAAATGGTTTTATTATTTAACAATAATATTTTACAATAATTTCACTAACAAAACAACTGCAAAATGCACAAACTTTTCATATAGTCTATAGCACTTTGCACAAAAGAAAAACGGCGGTTTTCCGCCGTTTTCGAGGGTTTATGGTTTAATTATTCTGCTTTTCCTATTGCTTTTTCAATGTATCCTGTGAGAAAATCAAATTTTTTGCTTTGAACTAATACTGCCATTACTGCAATAGTTATAGCAAGTTCGGGAAGCATGTATGCGCCATTGTACAATACGCTAGTTATAAGCGCGTCACCAAACGCTAGTTCGGGATAGAAATACATTCCAGCAACAGTGTGCATCAAAAATCTTGCAAATACCGCAACTGCAGTACCAACGTATACGCCAATAGCCTTGTTTTTTGCAATATTTTTGAACAAAGGAGCAAGTCCAATCAATGCAAACGCCAAAATGTAGTCGCACAAGAGTTGAACGACGGATACGAACCATACACCGCCCTCAACTATCTGCAACAATCCGTAAATCGTACCTGCAAGAAGTCCCTTTCTAGCCCCTGCTACGTATGAATAGATAATCAAAGGCACGAAACTTGCAAGGGTTACCGAACCACCTTCTGCACCGACCTTTACCTTTATAAAACTAAGTACGAAGGACAATGCAATACACGCTGCTGCAAATACGAGTTCGTTTGCACGCGAACGTTTTTTACCAAGCGAAGCTACGAGAACTACGCCTACTACGCATATAGCACATACTATAAGCGAAATTAACTCTAAAATTTCTTCTGTAGTCATTTTTTACCTCCTAGATCTGACCGAACCTAACGCAAAACGTCGTTTTGAATATTTGCGATAGAGACATTTGGCTCTTAAGCAAAGATTGATTTCGTCGTGGCACAGAAAAAATGCAAGCAAGACGGATATATTTGCAAGGGCAAAGTACCTTTTGGTACGTAACCGAGCAAGATATTCGTTTTGCGTAGCGTTTTGCCACTTCTCTCAACGTTTGCGATAGAGACATTTGGCTCTTGAGCAAAGATTGGTTTCGTCGTGGCACAGAAAAAATGCAAGCAAGACGGATATATTTGCAAGGGCGCGTACCCTTCGGTACGTAACCGAGCAAGATATTCGTTTTGCCTAGTGTTTTGCCACTTCTCTCAACGTTTGCGATAGAGACATTTGGCTCTTGAGCAAAGATTGATTTCGTCGTGGCACAGAAATATGCAAGCAAGACGGATATATTTGCAAGGGCGCGTACCTTGTGGTACGTAACCGAGCAAGATGTTCGTATTGCGAAGTATTTTGTAGCCACGTCAAATCAAGATTTGCGATAGAGCCATGAAAAAACCCTGCGCAGAGTTTCTCTATGCAGGGTAAATAGTAGTTCACCTTAAATATAGTCCCCTTCAAGCATTACCTTGACAGGTTCAATGGGTATAATCTCAGCCGACCGTCGTCAGCACCCCTGCAACAATATTAGTATAACACCGTGAAAAGATTTTGTCAACTGTGTAAATAACGTATTGAAAAAATTTTTTATATATGTTACAATAATGCTCGGAGGATAACTATGTTTAACTTTTTTGCATATATGAGTCGTATGAAATACATAAAGCGTTGGAATCTTATGCGTTCTACGACACAAGAGAATATAATGGAACACAGTGGCGAGGTAGCGCAAATTGCGCACGCTTTGGCTGTCATCTCGAACACTTATTTTGACGGGAATCTCAATCCCGACAGAATAGCCGTTTTAGGTCTATATCACGAGACGAGCGAGGTTATAACGGGAGATTTGCCAACCCCTGTCAAATACTACAACCCCGAAATTCATAAAGCGTACAAGGATTTAGAAAAAATAGCCAACAATAAACTCGTTGGAATGTTGCCGAAAGAACTCCAACCGACCTACAATGACTTGACTAATCCAGAGGGATTAGAGGAGCAAATCGTGAAAGCGGCGGACAAAATCTCGGCTTACGTTAAGTGCTTGGAAGAAGTGAAATGTGGTAACGGAGAATTCAAAAAGGCACAAAAATCCATAAAGCAACAGTTGGATCAAAATCCCCTGCCGTGCGTAAAGTATTTTATGGAAAAGTTTATTCCAGCTTACTCGAAAACTTTAGACGAGTTAGATTAATTCAAACAAAAAAAGAGCAAATTCCACGTGGAATTTGCTCTTTTTGTATGCGTTTTCGCTAAATTCGTTTGTTTTTTGCTAAAACTTTTTCAAGTTTTTGCAAATCTACCTCGTTGAATGAAAGTTTCGTAGTCGTGCTTTTCAAGGTGTATCTCCCCTCACGATCTCCCGTGAAAATTATGGAATTTCCTTCTATCACGTAGTCGTGCAAGTCGCTCCAAGGAACGAATCTATAGGGTAATAATGCGCCCGAACTTAGAACTGCGAATTTGCATCTATTCATTGAAAGCAATATCATCATAACGCTCAACAAAGATAGAACGAGGCATAAAAATTGTATAAAATATCCAAATTTTATTGCCAAAAACACGCACGCAACCGAAGCCAAAAACAAGAGCGCCACGCCTATTTTCAACGCCATTCGTCTTTTGTATAAAGGGACTAAAACTATTGCAGAATTCAATTCGTCCTGAATTTTTTTGAGTTCCTTTACTCTGAAAAAGGCTATAAAGATGAGCGCGATTGCCACGATAGGCAACACGATGAGAGATATGTCCTCATTCACGCTCAAATTTATACCGATTGCATTTAACAATTTTTCCATAATTATTTGAAATACTTAACTCCGCTTTCAAAAATCTTCATATCGTAGTTACCCGGATAGTTTTTCAAGAGGTTTTCGCCCGTTCTTTCAGGGTGTCCCATTCTTCCGAATACTCTACCGTCCGCACTCGTTATACCCTCTATTGCATACATTGAGCCGTTGGGGTTATAAGGAGATTCCATAGTTGCAAAGCCCTTTTGATCAACGTATTGCGTTGCAACCTGACCGTTTGCAATAAGGTCTTGCAAAACGTCGTCGGGAGCAACGAATCTACCTTCACCGTGAGATACGGGTACGCTATATCTCTCTCCTAACTCAACACCGTACAACCAAGGAGATAGTGTACTTGCTACTCTAACCTCGGCAATAGTGCTTACGTGACGAGTGATATTGTTGAAGGTCAACGTGGGAGAATTGTCTTTCAAGGTCGTGATCTTACCGTAAGGCAAAAGACCAAGTTTGATGAGGGCTTGGAAACCGTTACATACGCCCAATACCAAACCGTCACGAACGTTCAATAACTCCTCTACCTTTTCAACAAGCAAGGGGTTTCTAAAGGTGGTTGCAATAAACTTTCCGCTTCCGTCCGGTTCGTCACCACCCGAAAATCCTCCGGGGAACATAATCATCTGTGACTGAGAAATGAGCTCTGCCATCTTCTCAACGGATTCTTTGATGTCTTCGGGACTGCGGTTTTTAACTACGAACACGATAGGTTCTGCGCCTGCGTCCTTAAATACCTTTGCCGAATCGTATTCACAGTTCGTGCCGGGGAATACGGGGATAAAGATACGAGGTTTAGCGATCTTGGTTACGGCAGACAAGGATTTGTCCGTCTTGAAACGAATGTTTTCCACGATTCCTCTGCTAGGAGCAGTCGTTCTATATACGCCTTCCAAGGTGGAGGTAAAACTCTGAGTTGCACCGAAGTTGTTCAAAGATTTGTCCTTGAAATCGAACTTGCCGTCAAGATCGGTAGTACCGATATATTCGGGGTTGAAATCCATCAAAGGCGCGGTTTCGTCACACATTACGACGAAATCACCGTAGGTGGGTGCAAAAAGTTGCGCGGAGGGTTTTTCAAAGTCAAAGCCCAATCCGTTACCCATACAACTCTTGATAACTGCGGCTTGAACACCACCGTCTTCTACTACGGTTGCGTATTTAATATTTCCGCTCTTAATGTTTTGATGTACGCAATCAAAGAGTTTCAAAGCGTATTCGTAGTCAATCATGCCGTACTCGTCACGTTTAAGCGCCAAACGGTACACGCGACCAACTCCCTCGAATGCGTTGTGAATAACTTCACTTGCTTTAGAAATACCAACTGCAAAGCTTATAAGGGTGGGAGGAACGTCGATATTTTCAAAAGTTCCGCTCATAGAGTCTTTACCACCGATAGCACCGACTTCAAGACCGATTTGTGCGCTCAAAGCACCAAGTAATGCGCTCAAAGGCTCGCCCCAACGAGTAGCATCCGTTCCTAAGCGTTTGAAGAACTCTTGCATGGTTAGTCTAACGGTTTTTCTATCTACGCCTGCTGCTACGAGTTTTGCTAAACTCGTTACGACGGAGTACACTGAACCGATATAGGGAGATGCGCTCATCAATGCGGGATAGCAACCGTAGGAGCAAACCGTTGCCGTATCGGTATGACCTTTCACGGGAGGTTTAGCCGACATAACGATGGAGGGAGTCAACTGATACTTACCGCCTAAAGGCATAAGTACGGTGGACGCACCTATCGTGGAGTCGAAAATCTCTTGCATTCCCTTTTCGGAACATACGTTTAGACGTGCAAGTTCGTTTCTTGCTGCGGCTGCGTAGTCCCCTTTATCTATATAGGACTGGGTTACTTTGTCAAGTTTGGTAAAGTAATCCGTTTTCTTTTCTACGATTTTGGCTTTGGTGGTTTGTTTTACGCCGTTGGTGTCCAAGAATGCTCTTGCGATATCTACGATAAATTCGCCTTTGTAGCTCATTCTCATACGACCAGTGTCCGTAACTACTGCAACTACGTTTGCCGCCAAGTTCTCTTCTTTTGCGTAACCTACGAATTCTTCCAGATCTTTTTCACGAAGAACTACTGCCATACGCTCTTGAGATTCGCTTATAGCAAGTTCGGTTCCGCCCAAACCTTCGTACTTTTTGGTGATTTTGTCAAGATCGATATCCAATCCGTCCGCAAGTTCACCTATAGCAACGGATACACCGCCTGCACCAAAGTCGTTACATTTGATAACGAGTTTACTTGCCTTTTTGTTTCTGAAAAGTCTTTGCAACTTTCTCTCGGTTAAAGGATTACCTTTTTGAACCTCGGCTCCGCAAACCTCTACCGATTTAACGGTGTGCGCTTTAGAACTACCCGTAGCACCGCCGATACCGTCACGTCCCGTCTCTCCACCTAAAAGAACGATAACGTCCCCTGCTTTAGGTTTGTGTCTTACAACGTTTCCTCTCGGTGCGCCTGCTATAACGAAGCCCGTTTCCAAACGTTTTGCCTTGAAGTTCTCGTGATACATCTCGGAAACCAAGCCCGTTGCAAGACCGATTTGGTTACCGTAACTTGAATAACCTGCCGTTGCTCTCGTGGATATAACGCGTTGAGGAAGTTTACCCGCCAAGGTTTGATCAAGTGGTACGGTGGGATTAGCTGCACCCGTAACTCTCATTGCTTGGTAAACGTAAGTTCTACCAGACAAAGGATCACGAATAGCGCCACCCAAACAAGTCGCTGCTCCACCAAAAGGCTCTATCTCGGTGGGGTGGTTGTGCGTTTCGTTTTTGAACATTATGAGCCATTCTTCAGTCTTTCCGTCTACGTCAACGGGAACGACTATAGAACATGCGTTTATCTCGTCAGAGGTGTCCAAATTATCGAGTTTGCCTAATTTTTTGAGTTTTTTAGCGGCAATAGTCGCAACGTCCATAAGACAGGGATATTTCTCCGGTCTTTTTGCGTAAAACTCGTTGAACAACTCTTTGTATAAATCGTAACCTTCTTTTACGTGAGGGTTCTCACTGTCTATCTCAACGTCCACGAGTTCGGTTAAGAAGGTGGTGTGACGGCAGTGATCGGACCAATAGGTGTCGATAACTTTGAGTTCGGTGATAGTGGGAGCACGTCCTTCATCTTTGAAATAATCTCTAACGAATGCAAGATCCGCCGTGCTCATAGCAAAACCGTTTGCTTTATGGAACTCGGCTATCTCCTTTTCGCCGTAGTTTACGAAGTCGTGTAAAATTTCTACGGGTTTAGGCTCGTCCAACGCGGGATTCAAAGTTTTGGGCAATTCCATAACGCCCTCGCGGGATTCTACGGGGTTGATGAGATATTTTTTGATTTTATCTAAATCTCCGTCCGTTATTCCCTTAATTGCGTATACCGTTGCACAACGAACGGTAGGACGCTCTTTCATGGTCAAAAGCTGTACGCATTGAGCGGCACTGTCCGCTCTCTGATCGTACTGACCGGGCAAGTATTCCGTAACGATGGTTTTATATCCGTCAACATAGGGAAACTCGTCAAAAGTCGTGTCAACGGGAGGCTCACTAAAGATTTGCTTTACTGCCTTAGGATAATCTTCTCTATCAATTCCCTCGCTATCGTATCTAATAAGGGTATGGAACTCGGAAAAATCAACCTTTAATATTTCCTTAAGTTCAGCGCTAAGTTTAACTGCTTGAACGTCAAAACCCTCTTTTTTCTCTACAAAAAGTCTGCGTATCATATCTACCTCACAAATTTTTTCCTATATCGCGTCTAAAATGTACACCGTCAAAGGAAATGTTCTCAACGGCCTTGTACGCCTTTACTCTTGCGTCCTCTATATCCTCGCCCACAGCGGAGACACCCAATACTCGTCCACCGTTTGTCACGAGTTTGCCGTCCTTTATTGCCGTACCTGCGTGATACACGTACGCATCTTCAATCTGACCGATCTTTATCTCCAAGCCCTTAGGATAACTCTCAGGATATCCACCGGACGCCATTACTACGCAAACTGCCGATTTGTTTTGGAATTTAACCTCAACCTCGCTCAATCTCTGATCAATAATGGCGTTCATAACCTCGTATAAATCACAGTCTATCAAAGGTAATACGGCTTGAGTTTCGGGATCGCCAAAACGTGCGTTGTATTCTAAAACTTTAACCCCACTCTTGGTCATCATAAGACCAAAGTAAAGTACGCCCTTAAACGGTCTACCCTCGCTATTCATAGCGTTCATGGTGGGGATAAGTATCTTTTTCTCGACCTCTTTTGCTATCTCGTCGGTATATGCTTGAGAGGGAGCAAACGCACCCATACCGCCCGTATTCAAGCCCTTGTCGTGATCAAAAACTCTCTTGTGGTCTTGGCTTGATACCATAGGAACTACGACCTTTCCGTCCGTAAAGGTTAGGATAGAAACCTCTTTTCCTACTAAAAACTCTTCAACGACTACGGTATTGCCTGCTTCTCCAAAACGTTTATCAAGCATAATGCCGTCTAAAGCGTCCACCGCGTCGTTTACACTCTCGCAAATGATAACACCCTTACCAAGTGCTAGTCCGCTTGCCTTTACGACCAAGGGATATTCTGCGCCTTTAACGTATTCAACTGCTTTGTCGTAGTCGGTAAATACCTCGTAACCTGCGGTAGGAATATCGTATTTCTTCATAAGGTCTTTGGAAAAAGCCTTACTGCCTTCAATAATAGCGGCAGCCTTGTTAGGACCAAAGGCACGAATACCGTTTTCTTCCAAAACGTCTACGAGTCCTGCACTCAAAGGATCGTCGGGTGCTACGACTACTAAAGAAATATCGTCGTGAGCTTTGCAAAACTCTACGATTTTATCAAATTCCATTGCCCCTATAGGCGCGGTTTCTGCGATTTGAGCAATACCTGCATTTCCCGGTAAGCAATACGCTTTGTCTACTTTGTCGGAGTTTAGCAAGCATTTAACTATTGCGTGCTCACGTCCTCCCGAACCAATTACTAATACGCTATTCATATTTCCTCCGATTAGTGTTTGAAATGACGAAGACCGGTAAATATCATGGGAATACCGATTTCGTTTGCTTTATCTATGCTCTCTTGATCTCTCTTGCTTCCGCCCGGTTGTACAATGGCTGCTATTCCACCCTCTGCCGCTGCCGTTACGCAGTCGTTAAAGGGGAAGAACGCATCAGACGCCATTACAGCACCTTTAGCCTTGTCACCTGCGTGCTCTATAGCCTGATTGGTAGCCCAAATACGATTGGTTTGTCCTGCGCCTATTCCTACGCTAACGCCGTCTTTTGCAAGTACGATTGCGTTGGATTTGGTGTGTTTTACTACCTTCATAGCAAAAATCATATCCTTGATTTGCTCTTTTTCGGGTGCTTTCTCGGTAACTACGGTGTAGTCCTCGATAAGTTTGTCGTTTGCGTTTTGAACCAAAAGTCCGCCACGAACCTTCTTCATCTCGTAAATGCCGTCAACGTGAGCAGTGATGTCGGGCAAGCGCAACAATCTCAAAGCAGGTTTTTGTTTCAAAAGTTCGAGCGCGTCTTGGTCAAAGTCGGGCGCTACTACTATTTCTATAAATATCTTGGAGATAATCTCGGCGGTTTTGAGATCAACCGTTCTATTCAAAGCGATGATACCACCGAATATGGACACGGGATCTGCTTCATACGCGCGTTGCATAGCTTCGCTAATATTCTTTGCAACGGCTACACCGCAAGGATTGGTGTGTTTAACTGCAACTGCACAAGGCTCGTCAAACTCACGGAGAAGATCGAGCGCGCCGTTGGTGTCGTTAATGTTGTTGAAAGAAAGTTCTTTTCCGTTTAACTGTTCTGCGTTAGATAACGCACCTTTAACGGGCATAACCTCTTTATAGAATGCTGCACCTTGGTGGGGGTTTTCACCGTATCTCATACCTTGAGCCAACTCGTATGCGTAAGTTACGCTGTCGGGGTATTCGATGCCAAGATCACGTCTTAAATAAGTGGAAATCAAGGTGTCGTATACTGCGGTGTGTTGATATACCTTGTACATAAGATATTTACGAGTATTGATATCAACCTCTCCTGCTTTAAGTCCGTCTAATACCTTGGAATAATCGGCAGGATCAACCAAAACGAGAACGTCTTGATAATTCTTTGCCGCACTTCTCAACATGGTAGGTCCACCAATGTCTATATTTTCCACTGCTTCTGCAAACGCAACACCCTCTTTCATAATGGTTTGTTTGAAAGGATAGAGGTTTACAACTACGATATCAATGGTGTTGATATTGAGTTTTTCAAGTTGACTCATGTGTTCGGGATTAGATCTCATTGCAAGAAGACCTGCGTGAACTGCAGGGTGCAAAGTCTTTACACGTCCGTCCAAGCACTCGGGAAAACCAGTGATATCACTAATACCGATTACCTTTATTCCTGCGTTTGCAAGGGCTTTGTGCGTGCCACCCGTAGATATGATTTCATATCCTAAATCAACTAACTCTTTACAAAATTCTACGATTCCGTTCTTATCGCTAACGCTAACTAACGCTCTCTTTTTCATCTCTGTATCTCCTATTCTTCTACGTCGTCTATTTTTCTATTTTAACTCTACCGTCACGTACGGTAACTTTATCTTCACATAAAAGTCCTACGACTTCGGGTAATAAAACGTGTTCTTCCGCTAAAACCTTTTTCTGTATGGTTTCGGGAGTGTCCTCTTCGTCTATCTCGACTACGACTTGTTTTATAATCTTACCCGTGTCCGCGCCTTCGTCCACAAAATGCACAGTTGCACCCGTAAAACGAACGCCTCTATCGTACACCGCTTGATGTACTCTCATGCCGTAAAATCCCATTCCGCAAAAAGAGGGAATCAAGGAGGGGTGGATATTTATAATCTTGTACGGATAGGTTTGGATCAAAATTTCAGGTAAAATGCCCAAATATCCTGCCAAAATCACGTAATCCACCTCTAAGGATTTAAGCAAAGAAAGAAGAGTATCACTCTCTCCTCTCTTAACGTATTCGGCGCGAATGGAGTGATTTTCGGCGCGCTTTAAGGCGTATGCGTCCTCTTTATCCGAGATAACGCATACGATCTTGCCGTTAATCTTTCCACTCTCAACCGCATCTATTATACTTTGTAAATCCGTTCCGCCTCCAGAGGCCAAAACCGCTAATCTTTTCACAGTTCTACGCCCTCTTTGTCGGTAACTTCGCCTATGATATACGCTTTTTCGCCAAGCGCTTCCGCTTCCGCTCTAACAGCCTCTGCAATAGATTTGTCTACTGCTAAAACCATACCAATACCCATATTGAAGGTGTTGTACAAAGAGCGTTTCTCTGCTCCAGACAATCTTTCCATAACCTTGAAGATCTTGGGAACTTCGTAGCTATTGGTGTCGATCTTAACGCCCATACCCTTAGGTATGATTCTGGGAATATTTTCAATAAAGCCACCGCCCGTGATATGAGCAATTCCTTTGATATTGAATTTCTCAATCAAGGAAAGTACGGTTTTAACGTAAATCTTGGTGGGGGTAAGCAAAGCGCTTGCTGCATCTCCGTCAAGCTCGCTATCGTACTTTTTAACCTCTTCCAAAGTTTCACCAAAAAGTTTACGAACCAAGCTATAACCGTTGCTGTGAACACCGCTAGATGCAAGTCCAACTAAAACGTCGCCGGGAAGAATATCCTTTCCGTTTATAACCTTATCTCTATCGCAAATACCAACGGAGAAACCTGCAATATCGTATTCGTCAACGGGATAGAAACCGGGCATTTCCGCAGTTTCGCCACCAATAAGAGCGCATCCTGCTTGTCTACAACCCTCTGCAACGCCCGATACGATCTCGGCTACCTTTTCCGGCTCAAGTTTTCCAAGCGCTATGTAATCCAAGAAAATCAAGGGCTTTGCGCCTTGACATACGATGTCGTTAACGCACATAGCAACTGCATCTATTCCAATGGTGTCGTGTTTGCCAGTTATCATAGCGTAACGGAGTTTAGTTCCTACGCCGTCCGTTCCTGCAACGAGTACGGGATCGGTTTCTTTATCTCCTAATGCGTAAAAACCACCGAAACTGCCCAAGCCACCTATAACGTTTTTGTCAAAAGTGCTTTCTACGTGCTTTTTCATAAGGCTAACTGCCTTGTAACCGGACTCTACGTCCACGCCTGCTGATTTGTAGTCGATTGCCATATCTATCTCCTTATTTGTTCTCGGAAAGGAAGTTTTCTTCGTCAGATAGTACCTTTTCCGCCATTTTTTTCTTATAATCTATCATCTTGTCCGCAAGGTCTATATACTTTACGGATAAAATCTGAATAGCCAAAAGTCCAGCGTTTAATCCACCGTTTATAGCAACGCACGCAACGGGTATACCCGCAGGCATCTGTACCATGGACAACAAACTGTCTAATCCGTCCAAGGTGGAAGATTTGACGGGAAGGCCGATAACGGGAAGATGGGTAAATGCTGCAACTACACCGCCTAAGTGCGCTGCTTTACCTGCTGCTGCTATTATGACCTCAATACCATCTTTAGTTGCGTTCTCTGCAAAAGAGTGAACCGCGTCCGGCGTACGGTGTGCGGATAAAATGCGCACTACGGTTTCTACACCGAAATCATTTAATACCTTGATAGCGGGTGCAACTACGTCGTAATCCGACTTGCTACCCATAATAATGCCGACTTTTGCCATATTACACCTCTATATATACTAATATTAATATTATAACTATTATCTAAAAAAAAAGCAACCGTTACGATATGTATTTTATCCTCTGAGAACAAAAAAAAGGCGCACCCGATTGGGTACGCCTTAAAATTTTTAATTAAACTATTCCTTGAGCCTTCATAGCTTCTGCAACCTTGATGAAACCTGCAATGTTTGCACCTGCTACGAGGTTGTCGCCCAAGCCGTATTCGTTAGCGGCTTTGATGCTATTTTCAAAGATGTTTTTCATGATAACTTTGAGTTTAGCGTCAACCT
>JAFQWW010000053.1 GCA_017407285.1 Clostridia bacterium | reverse complement strand
TCCTCCATTAGGTTCTGTAATCGCCGTTTATACGGACGTATTCGTAAGTCAAATCACAACCCCACGCAGTAGCCTTTCCCTCTCCGTCGTTGAGGTTTACGTTGACGTCTATTTCCTTTTCGCTCAAAATGGTTTTTGCAATAGCCTCGTCAAAATCCACTCCACTGCCGTCACGACAAACTAATATCTCTCCTGCACAAGACTTAAACGATACGTCGATTTTGTTGACGTCTACGTCTGCACCAGAATAACCTATCGCACAAAGTACTCGTCCCCAGTTTGCATCCGCTCCGAACATCGCTGCCTTAAACAAAGAGGAAGTTATAATAGATTTTGCTACTATTCTCGCAGTTTCCAAATCTTTTGCGCCTTCAACGTTAGATATCAAAAGTTTAGTTGCGCCCTCTCCGTCCTTTGCAATAGAACGAGCCAAGCCTTGGTTTACCATAGAAAGTGCTTTCTGGAACACCTTATAATCTTCACCCTCTGACTCTATCGTCTTATTTCCTGCCATACCGTTAGCAAGAACGGCAACTGTGTCGTTGGTCGAGGTATCTCCGTCCACGCTCATCATATTATAAGAACTCTTAACGTCCTCTGCTAACGCTTTTTTGAGCATATCGGGAGTAATAGATGCGTCCGTCGTAATAAAGCACAACATGGTAGCCATATTAGGATGAATCATACCCGATCCTTTAGCAATACCACCTATTTTACAAACCTTACCGTCTAACTCAAACTCAACGGCAACCGTTTTCTCCACAGTGTCCGTGGTCATAATAGCAAGGTTAGCCTCACTGCTCTTTTTGCCCAAACCTTTTACGAGTTCGTTTATCCCTTTATCCATAGGCTCTAAACTCAAAGGTTGACCGATAACGCCCGTGCTAGCAACTACTACGTCCTCTTTTTTAATACCCGTTTCTCTCTCAACAAGCTCGCACATACCTTGCGCGATTTCTACGCCGTTTGCGTTACAAGTATTAGCGTTTCCGCTATTACAAATAACTGCTTGTGCGTAACCGTTTTTAACGTTTTCTTGGGTAACTAAAATAGGCGCGCCCTTAACAAGGTTTTTGGTGTACACGCAAGCCACGCTTGCAACCTTTTCACTCACGATAAGCGCAAAATCAAGTTTAGATTTATTTTTTCTAATACCGCAATGAATACCGTTCGCGGTAAAACCCGTTGCGGCACATACACCGCCGTCTATATATTTCATACTTACCTCTTACAAATAACTGTCTTCATCTAATCCAAGCATAATGTTCATGCACTGCATAGCCGCTCCACTTGCGCCCTTTCCAAGGTTATCAAATACGGAGGTGACTATTATTCTATCCTCGTTACCGTGAACCGATATCGTCATGGTATTTACACCGGACAAGGAGTTTGCAGGCAAGAAACTAACTGCACTCTCTCCAAAACAAGGTTCAACTTTAACCATTTTTTGTCCCTTGTAGTGCTCTTTTAACGCATTATACACCGTTTCGGGAGTCTGATGTCCAACCAACATCTTAGAATACAAAGGAATGGTAACTTCCATACCGGAATAAAAATCTGCAATTATAGGAGTAAACAAAGGTTTATCCGACAAACCGGAGATTTTTTGCATTTCGGGAAGGTGTTTGTGTACCTGACCTAGTGCGTACTGACGAGGGCTGTCGAGTTCAACAGGTCTATCCTTCGCTTCGTATTGAGCAATAGCCTTTTTACCCGCTCCGCTATATCCCGATATCGAGTGACACACAACGGGATAATCCTTGGGCATAATTCCACACTTTATCAAAGGATATACGATAGATAAAAATCCACTTGCGTGACAACCGGGAACGGCAATTCTCTTACCTTTTTCTATATTTGCTCTAAATTCCGCTCCAAGCTCGGGAAAACCGTACGCCCACCCCTCTTCCGTTCTATGTGCAGTCGAGGCATCAATTATGCGAGTGTTTTCGTTTTCCACCAAACTCACCGCCTCACGTGCGGCAACGTCGGGCAAACACAAGAAAGTGATATCAGATGCGTTAATGCATTTTTTACGCTCTTCTAAATCCTTTCTTTTCTCCTCGTCTATCACAATAATTTCTATATCCGATCTAGGGGAAAGTCTTTCGTATATTTTAAGTCCCGTAGTTCCCTCTTTTCCGTCGATAAAAACCTTAACCATCTATCTTCTCCAAATATTCGTCGAGTTCTCTCAACTGTTCTTTTGCAGTACCTGCTCCACCGTAAGAATTTCTTCTTTTTAGACAATTATCAAGGTTTACTGCATCGTACACGTCGTTGTCAAACACGTCGCTAAAACTTTTGTATTCTTCAAGTGATAAAGTTTCCAAAGTCTTATCCGCTTTTATAGAGTAGGCAACTAACTCTCCCGTGATTTTATACGCGGTACGGAAAGGTACGCCTTTTACCGTCAAATAGTCGGCAACGTCGGTTGCGTTAATAAATCCCCTACCTGCGCCCTCTCTCAAGTTTTTCAAGTTAAAGGTGGAAGTCTTTAGCATCTCGCCGAATAAAAGCAAACATTCTTTTACCGTATCGATACTATCAAATACCCCCTCTTTATCCTCTTGCATATCCTTGTTGTACGCCAAGGGAATAGCCTTCATAACGGTCAATATACTCATCAAGTTTCCGTATACCCTACCGCATTTACCACGAACGAGTTCGGCAATATCGGGATTTTTCTTCTGAGGCATTATAGAAGAACCCGTAGAGAAAGAGTCGTTCAATTCCATGTACTTGAATTCCCACGAACACCAAAGAATAACTTCTTCAGAAAAACGCGACAAGTGCATCATAACGGTTGCAAGAATAGATGCAAACTCTATAACGAAATCTCTATCAGACACACCGTCGATACTATTTCTACACACGCTTAAAAATCCGAGTTTTTCGGCAACCATACCTCTATCTATCGGATAAGTCGTGCCGGCTAAAGCCGCAGAACCTAAAGGCAAACTTGCAGTACGCTTATAGCAATCATCAAGTTTGTCAACGTCACGACGGAACATTTCAACGTAGGCAAGTAAATGATGCGCCAAAGATATAGGTTGAGCACGTTGCAAATGGGTATATCCACTCATAAGAGTAGTGGTATGCTCCATGGCTTTGTCTCTTATAATTTTGATAACGTCAAGCAAAGATTTTTTAACCGCTTTGATCTCGTTCATCATATGGAAACGCATATCAGTTGCAACTTGATCGTTTCTGCTTCTTGCAGTGTGCAATCTTTTGCCCGCGTCCCCTATACGCTCGGTTAGAGTGAGTTCCACGAAAGAGTGAATATCTTCAGCGTCTTGAATTTCCAATTTACCGCTTTCAATATCACTCAAAATGCCCAACAAACCGTCTACGATTTTGTCTGCGTCTTCTTTGCTTATAACGTTCTTTGCGCCCAGCATAGTAGCGTGAGCGCAAGAACCTAAAATATCTTCTTTATAAAACCTTTTATCAACGGATAAAGACGCGTTGAACGCGTCTACCGTGGCGTCTATGTCGGATTCAAACCTACCCGCCCAGAGTTTCATATAATTACCTCGTTTGTGTTAATACTAATTATTTGTTTTTGTTTTTAAGGTCGAGCATAGCCTTAACCTTCATGCTCAAGCCAAAGAGATTGATAAATCCTTCCGCGTCTTTCTGGTTGTATACGTCCTCAGCGTCGAAGGTTGCGATTTCCTCGTCGTACAAGGAGTACGGACTAGTAACACCTGCGTTCATAACGTTACCTTTGTAGAGTTTAAGTTTAACTTCACCGGTTACGTTCTCTTGAGTGCTATCAACGAAAGCGCTCAAAGCCTCACGAAGAGGAGTGTACCACTGACCGAAGTATACTAAATCGGCAAACTTGTGAGCAACGAGCTCTTTGTAGTGATGAGTTTCACGATCCAAGCACAAGGTTTCCAAAACAGCGTGCGCTTTGTACAAAATCGTTCCACCCGGAGTCTCGTATACGCCACGGGATTTCATACCAACCAAACGGTTTTCAACGATGTCTGCAAGACCAATACCGTTTGCGCCACCGATTTCGTTGAGCTTTTCAATCATCTGAACGCCACCGAGTTTTTCTCCGTTCAAGGTGGTAGGAATACCCTTTTCAAATCCGATAGTTACGTAGGTAGCCTTATCGGGAGCAACTTCGGGAGCAACACCGAGTTCCAAAAATCCTTCTTTCTGGTACTGAGGCTCGTTTGCAGGATCTTCCAAATCCAAACCTTCGTGGGACAAGTGCCACAAGTTTTTGTCTTTAGAATAGTTGGTTTCACGATTAATCTTCAAAGGAATGTTGTGTGCCTCTGCGTAATCGATTTCTTCTTCACGGGATTTGATATCCCAAATACGCCAAGGAGCAATAATAGCCATATCGGGAGCAAACGCCTTGAAGGTCAACTCAAAACGAACTTGGTCGTTTCCTTTTCCAGTTGCGCCGTGACAAATAGCGTCCGCACCTTCCGCTCTTGCGATCTCAACCATACGTTTAGCGATCAAAGGACGTGCAAAACTCGTACCCAAGAGATACTCGCCTTCATACACTGCACCTGCTTTCAAGGTGGGGAATATGAAATCGTTTACGAATTCGTCTTTCAAGTCCTCTATGTACAATTTGCTTGCACCGGTTTTAAGAGCCTTCTCTTCCAAACCGTCAAGTTCGGTACCCTGACCTACGTCAACGGAAACTGCTATGATCTCGGGATCGTCGTAGTTTTCTTTAAGCCAAGGAATGATAATGGACGTATCAAGTCCACCGGAGTAAGCAAGAACTATTTTCTTAAACTTTTTGGTTGCCATAATATATACCTCACAAAATTGATTTTCATTTTTATAAATATTATACGACTTTTATACAATAAGTCAAGCAAAATATACACTGTTTATACAACTTTTTGAATATATTTTTGTATATTTTCTCGTATATATGCATAATTATGCAAAAAGTCGTGAATAATCGTATAATTACATTATCATATAGAGTTTGTAGCAGGATAAAAGCTCGCGAAGTCGTGCTTGTAGTGCGCGTCTATCCGCAAAAACGTAACGCATAGCAATAAAGAAGGAGCGAACCATTTTCACGTCCTTTATCTCCAAAGCGTGAATAGCGCCGTCTATAATCTCCAAATACTCGTTCTTAATTCTAGATTCTATAGAACCGTCCTCCATAACGAGCTTGTTCATAGAACGGAGGATCATACCGCCTTGAACTACCACACCGTTAGGCATTCTTACTGCGGGTTCTTCGTTTATTGCTTCCAAGGTTTCAACCTCGACTCCCTGACTTGCCTCCCCTCGTAAAACGCTAACTACGGCGTCACGGAAAGGAATAACGATTTCTCTTGCAAACACGGGATAAGACTCTTTAACTCCGTCAGTGGACGGAAAGAACTTGTCCAAGAAATCAAGAATACTAATGCTATTGTTGTCAAACGAATACAAAATGCTTGCAACGAGAGCAATCAAAGCGCGTTTATTCTGAGGCAAACGAATCATATAACCCGAATTTGTTTTTATCTGCGCGCTCTCAAATTCTTTTCTAAAATTAAAATCTTTAGCAGACGTCTCCAACACAGCGTAGAGTTCGGGTTCGTTAGCAATAAGTCTTAATAATTCTCCAAGAATAGGACCGGATAAGATTAGTTTACTGGACGCGTATTTGTCACAACAAGCAATAAATTTTTTCTCAACCATAGCAGACATATCATCACCTCATACTTTTATAGCTTATATTATATAATAAATAAAAGAGTAAAGCAAGCGTAAAACGCCAAATTAAGCCAATTCTAAAATAAAAAAACGGACGAATAGTCCGTTTTTCAAAATTATCGTATTATCCTTCTCCCAAAGAATCTATTGAGTGAAATTTTAGCCACACGTCCGCAATCTTATCGTATGGAGATAGGTTGTTCAACATTCTTTTATAATCTTTACCGTGGTTTTTATGCGCCACGTGACATAGTTCGTGCGAGCACACGGCACGTATAACGTACTCGGGTGCGGATAGCAATCTGTAGTTTAGACAAATATCGTTTTTCCCACTACAACTACCCCATCGAGTTTTAGCCGTCGACACCCTAAATTTTCCGTACGATAAGCCCAATCTTTTGCTCTCTTCGTCCAAAAACTTTTTGAGCACGGTTTTGGCTTTCACTTTATACCAACCGCCCAAGCGTTGCTTACATTCCTCACGATAAGAAACAGGAAAATAGAGTTTTTTGTCCGATATTCCTATCTTATCCCCGTCGTAAAAGCAAAGTTCGTAAGACGCTCCTAAAATCTCGAATATTTCCCCCTCCACGTATCGTTTTTCCGGTCTTAATCGGGCTTGGACTTCGGATAGTTTTTTCTCTATCCAGTCCTTTTTCTCCTCTGCAAAGGCAAGTATTTGCTCCACCTTCAAATTATACGGTGCGCGCGCTTCCACTCTCCCGTCACGGGTTATAACGAGGGAAAGAGTTTTTCTTTTTTGTCTAACTATTTCTATATCCATAATTATATTTTACCACAAACGCCTATTCTTTGCAAATTAAAAGCGGTCGGTTTCCCGACCGCTTTAGATTAGTTGATCAATACTGCAAATCCTTCGCCTGCTTCCGTTCTAACCGTTATAGAAGAGGAACGGAATTCGTATTCAATGCCCTTGTAGATATAACTACCAGACACAGTTTTATTGAAGTTTAAGGTAATAACTCCGTTATTTGCGGACTGAATATCGTTGTTGCATACGAAATAGAGTTCTTGTACGTCAGGATCTTCTCCGTATCCGTATTGGTTGTTATTTGCGTAATATTTCATATAACTTACCAAGTGATCTACACCGGAGGAAGACTTGAGTCTCCACGTCATATCGGTATCACGCGCCTCAAGCATAGATTGCTCTATGGTCTCGCCGTTCGGGTTTTGACCGAATTGCGCAACGTGGTCAAAGTCTGCGTTCAACAACCATTTTGCATAGGCCTGAGACTGCATATTTACGTTCTTCATCGTGTTGTAAACGGTCTCGTTCTTAGTTCCGTCGATATTTATAGGAGTGTCGAACCAATTCGAGGGTTTGCCTTCACCCGATATATCGCCGTAGTCGTTGTAACAATAATACTGATAACCTTTAGAACCGAATGCAAACGCCGTATTTATCTGCCACAAAAGTTCGTTATAATTTGCCGCTCTTACCGTCTTAACGCCCGACGTAGTTCCGTACAACCAACCGTTTATCTGTATAAAGTTCCAGAACGGAATGGTCTTGCCGTAAACTTGTTTGTTGTATACCTGTGAATAGTAGTTTGCGTAATACAACTGTTTGAAGTGTCCACCCGACAAATTGGGGAATTCACCGGAACACGGATAGTAGTCGTACGAGAGGACTTCGGGGTTTACGTAATCAATGTAGGATTTGTAATAATAATCAGAATCAACGTACTGAGCGTACTCGTCCCAAGTCTTTCCAACGTTTAATTCTCTCAAATCCAAATTGTTAGCGTGATGCGCTCCGTAAATCATTGCCTCGTCGTAAGTAGAATACCCCAAAAGATTCACGTACCAAAGCTTTCGAGTATAATCACTGGTCCATTCTAAATGCTTTTCGCGATAGTTTGCCTCGGTATAATTCGTATCGTCGTTATATATCTTCATTCCGGGTACCCAACTTGCAAGACCGGGTTCGTCCACGTAATGATAACCGCCGTAGGATGCGTAATCGTCTGCGTAAGCTTGATATCCGCCCTTCATAAGCATAACGCCACCCATTCTCTCAAGATACTCAAGCATCTGAAGGTAATGTGCGCTCGTCGTACCGTAACGGAGTTGACCTATATTTATGAGGTTATTACAACCAGAGTCTACGAAATCTTGCATTACTTGCTCTAAAGTTACACCGTCTGCAAAATATCCAACAGAAGGCTCTACGTAAGCGCCAATTGGCATTACGTCCTCGCCCAATAATTCGTATACGTATTTATTGGAATAATATTCTTTTTCTTTGAGGTTCAAAGAATATAGTTTATCATATCCGGATTGATCTGCACCGAAGAAACAAAGTTCTCCTACCTCTTGTACGCTATCGGGCAAAGAGATATTGGACAATGCGCTACAGTCACGGAATACGGAATCTCCTACGACTTTTAGTTTGCTTCCACTCTCAAAGGTAACTACGTCCAAACTCTCTATACCTCTAAACGCATCGTCGTAGATGGTTTCAACGTTATAAGAGATATTAATGCTCTCGATGTTCGAGCCCATAAACGCACCGTAACCAATAGCCTTGATTTCCATACCGTAGATGTGAGAAGGAATAACCAAATCAGTCAAAGTCTGACCGTACGAGGTCAAGCCCGTGATGACGTCACCCGATACGTTGTACGCCATGGACCAATCTTTTTGCCATTTAGCCGTGAGTTTTAGGTGTCTAGTGATAGGAGTGTTTTCGTCAAAACGCTCTCCATTCTCGTCTAACCAACAATCAAATTCGTTGCCTTCGGGAGCGGTCATACCACTCGTATCTACGTCTTGTAAAGTCTGTCCTTTTTGTACCCAAACGTCGTCTACCGATCCCGTTGCACCGTTAACGTCAAAGCTTACGTTATACTCTTGAATATAAGAGGTGTCTTCAACGTAGGTTCCGTGCATTTGGTGAACTATAGGAATATCTCCCATACTCGTGTACGCTCTTACGTTTGCTAAACGTATAGTCGTGTAAGATGAATTAATTTGAGTTTTTAATATACCGAAACCGAAGATTACGCTTGAGGTATCTACGACCATATCTTTTTGAATATTAGTTGCAGATACTGCGAGGCGCCAACAACTATCGTCTTCTTGAATAAGTTTGGTATATATCAAAATAGAGCCTTTAGTGGTCGCAGTCGGAGCGTTGTATACCATTTTAACGCTATTTCCGTTAGCCCAAACGTCTTGGGGCACGAAAGAGGTAAAGGTCGGAAGGTCTTTATTTGAAACGTCATCCACCCTCCAATCACTCTTACCGTTTGCGTATACGGGGTTAGAATACCAGAAAGAATCATTAAAGCCCGCGCCGTAAACGTTTTCCATACCTAATTCATTCCAAATAGCCGGACCATAGTAAATATTTTGATAATAGATCGTATTATACAATACGTCCATTTCCATTGTGATACTTCCGCCTGCAGACAAATCTACGGGATTTTGAGTCATGATAAAAGCAGTTTTCGCTCCATCAGTCGTGGAAGGAATAGTCAAATCAAAGGCTCTCTCCATCTCGGTTTGATATTCGTCCTTCAATACGATTTCGGTATCGTAATGGTTAAAAAGCATTATAGGTAGATTTTGCTCACCTTTATATACTCTAAAGTTGCAAAACTCCATGTTTTGCGTAGTACTTGAAGGTGTTGAGATAAAACCAAGCCACAAATAAACCGTGTTGGTGTTGTGAACGTCAGTGAGGGTTATTCCCTTCATATACGCAGTTTCCACGAAAGCAGACTCCGGCGCGCAAGAGGGCTTGGAATAATATACAAAAGAACCGGTAGTAGTTGCAGTCGGAGCAGTATATACTACCCTAACCGTAGTTCCTGCTTTATACAAATCAGCAGGGCGACCGGAATGGCTTGAGTATTCAAAGTTGGAAGAGTTTATACTTGCAGGTCCGTTACTAGTGTAATAACCGTAATACTGCGCGTATGAAGTCGACGTGTAAGCAGAGTTACCTGCAAATCCAAGATGACCTGTGCTCGTAAAATGGTTGTTGTAAGGAGTGCCTTGTATCCCATTCGGCAACCATGCCATAGCGTGAACGGAAATTTGATAGTTTCCGCTAACGTTGGCGGACAATACGTCTAATTCCATGGTGACGGAAGAGCCGTCCGACAAATCAACGGGCGCAGAGGAACCAATATTGGTAACGTAAGAAGAGGTATCGTCTCTATCGTAATCAAAGACGACGTTATCGTAAGTTCCGTTAGATACCCAACCAAGATAAAGAGTTTGGTCATCGTAAACGCTTTCACTAAAGTCAAATTTTTCGCCGTCTGCGTTATACCAACCACCAAAAACGGAGTTTTTAGGTATAGTTAATTTGGAAACGTCAGGCGCAGTCAAAACAGAGCCTTCACGTGCATTGATCACGGTATCTGCTTTGGTCGTACCGGTCCAATTATAAGTAACTACGACTTCGTTACTTTCGTTAGCCCAAAAACCAACTTTTTCACTCAAATTTTCGTAATTACCGGAATAAACCTGAGCCGTAAAATATTCTCCAGTAGGCATATCATAAATAGCCACGGCAAATCTTCCGTCCACGCCTTTAGCGCGTCCCGCGAAAGCCATTTTATTGCCGTCTTTGTCGGTAACTACGACACCGTAAACGGTCGCACTCTCGCTAACCGTACCAAAAACGATATTCGCCGAACCCGAAAGTCCACCACTCTCGTATTCCCCAATATATAGATCGGACTTGATTTCCAAAACGTCTACGCTCGTTGCCCCCGCAAAGGACACGCAAAGCGCAAGCGTCAATACCAAGACGATGAGAACACTTATAGCAACTTTTCTCATAACTACCTTACCTCTTCTGCTTTTTTATGATAAAAACTCAACAGCCAACACTTGTAGTATATATTAATAATTTATTTTATCATATCCTCCCCCACGTTTCAACCCTTTTTCCAAAATTCCCTCCTAAAAATAAAAAAATCACCCAAGCCTATGCTTGAGTGATTTTTTGAGGTCTTGCTATCTAGTGCTTCCAGAGCATGAACCTATACAGCCTCCACTACAGTTACCCCAACAACCGCCACGACACGAAGACACGCATTCACTTGAACAACCAAAACAGTCTCTCACGAATATTCCTTCTGCGGGAACAAGATTAGTAGGCACAATTGCTTGTTTAATCTTGTTTATCAACTCACTGTTAAGCTTAAACATTTTTTCACCTCCTTTACATTATTTTAAAAACTCATATCTGTTCTTCCATAATATTAACTATGCTTTTTAGCAAACCTTGCTCGTCTTCAGTTTTTAATGTTCCTTTTTCCCACTCTAATGCCTTTAATTTGGCATTTGCTCTATATATCATCTTATACAATTTACATCTATCTTCATCAATTTTAAAAACATCTCCTGTGCTTAAATAATTACTACCTAAACAAAATGAACAAATACGTAAATAATAGCAATTTTGACATTCTATGGGATAGCAATCTTTGTCAATTTTTTCTTCAATATTAAAGTTTTCACTTGTTACTGCTTTCTCGCCAGCAGACAACGGTGAAAATAGTTGACACGGATAACAAATACCATTCATATCATAGCAAAGCATATGTGTTCCACAACCACAATACTTCCTCACAACCTCATTATCTGCTTGTGGATGTGCTAATATTTCTATTGGAAAATCCATCATATTACATTTAGGAAGATTAGGGTTATCTAAATAATATTGTATCAAATTTTCCAATTGTTCCTCGAGAATTTTGGCATTACGATGAGACAGCCAGTCCACCATATACGCCAAATTACATGAAATCAAAAAACCTTTTTCCGTTAAAAATTTAATCGAATCCGCCAAATATGGCAACGACTGCTCACTGATAGTCATTTTTATTGTTTGTTCAGGATAAAGTTCCAAAAAGAAATTTAAGTCTATTTTATCAAAACTATTTGAACGATTAATATCATGTGCAAGCTTATTTCCATCTAAACTTAATCCTGCTATAAATATATCCCTATGCTTTCTTAACCACTCTTGTATTTGCCCATGTACTTGTGTTCCATTTGTTGTTGCAAAGAAATAATAATCACCTTTATAATTTGACGTGACATAATCAACAACTTGCTCTATTAATTCAAAATTAAGAAATGGTTCGCCACCAAAAAATTCAATAGAATATTGATATTTATCTAAATTTACTAGTTCCTTATCAATAATAGCTTTTGCTTCTTCAAATGTCATCTGCCTAGCAGATTTATTGTGCTCATAGCAATATATACACGATAAATCACATCTTTCTGTCACAATTAAAGTCAACCCTTTTTTATTCTCCATAACATTTACTCTTCCTTTTTAATAATTCAAAACAAGATTAACATTTCTATATTATCTTGTCAACATTTTGGCAAGAAAACTACTGTTAATCCACTATCGCATCTACCGTTTATAATCTTAATACCATCATTCTTTCAAAATCAATCATATTACTCTCCTATCTAGATTAAACTTTTGCTAATTTTGCTTTTGTACTGCGTTTAAAGTATATGTTGTATGCCACGAAAACCACACAAGAAACGTACCAAATAATCGCAGGCATAGACGTTAATATCGTTCCAAATACTTCCCCTGCTGAATTTCTCTCTAATTCTATTCCAACGTAAAGTCCTTCTGCCATTGCAACGATAAAATTCAAGGATAAGTACATATACACAGCACCTAATATTGCGTACAACAACAAATCAATTACAAATCTTTTCTTCTCTTGAGAACGTTGACTTACAATATAACCATGGGCAAGACGTTCTGCAAACCTTCTCTCGTTTTTATCATCAAAAGCATGTAATATGATTTTCTTATAATTTGCACTTTTTTGATCCATCCAACGTGCCAAGTTGAAGGTAGAAAACATATAAAAAAGTTTTGTAATAAACATTCCACCCGAAGTTATCAAGAAGAACAGCGTTATATATTGCATACCGTCCGTCATGATCAACTCAAAAATTTCCGCATCAGTTTTGCCCGCAAACAAATTTTCAAAGTTAATAATCGGTGGCCAATCATGTCTCACAGCTAACATAGAGTAAAGAACCGCCGTCCAAACTAACAAACTTATAGTAGTCAAGAGAGTTGTCCAAGCCGATTCAACTTTTGCTACTGCACTTCCCTTTTTCCAAGTTTTAATCACTAATCTTGCCGTCGAACAATTCAACTTTTCCTTCTTTGTCTCGACTCTCTCAACCTCGTCTTGTACGTTCACGCGCAAAACGCTTTCCTCTATTGCATTATCACTAAAATCTTCTTCATCAATTTCAGCACTATCACTGTTCTCTAAAAAATCATAATCTGAGTCATTATTTTCTAAAATATCTTCCGTTTCATCGCTATCATAACTTTCTGAGGAACTCTCTTCATTATCAATTTCAGTCAAATTATCATCTTCATATTTTTTACAATACTCTACAGCTGGTAAATAGCCTTCTTCAGCCAGTGCTTTCATCATAGATTCCGCTTCATAAGGCTGATAATGACCATATGATTCGTTATCGTAACATTCAGCTAAAAGATACTTAATCTTATTAGAAGGCACATATTTGGCACAGTATACTTCCAATAATTCTACTCCGCTATCTATCGCCTCATATTTAATACACCATTTTACAAACTCATATACAAATTCATCGCGTTCAACGGGAGAACAATCTTCACCACCGTTTATAAATGCTTTGTTTTTTGCATGTTCAAACAGTTCTTTAATCCCATAGGTAAATAAACCGTCCCTATTTATTTTATCGTATTTATTAAACAAAGCCATAGCATCTTTAACGCTACAATTGTTTTGTACTGCTGCAATACTAACGTACAATACCGCACCTTTTGCATCATCACCGAATTTATCCCATGCGGATTTTGCATAATCAAACGCTTCAATGGCTTTCCCTTCCAAAATTAGTTGCGATATTTTACGATAACAATCGTTAACTACGAATTTTGAATTTTCCATCTTTTAACCTCCTGTAATTTGGAAAAAATTTTCCTTATACAGGTTTAGTATAGTACCGTGATTTTGGATTTGTAAAGCGATTTTGGCATAGACTGACAGTAACTGTCAGTACTGTGAATTTCTTGTGTTAAAAATTCACAAAACTGTCAATTTTAGGTGTCAGTACTGACAAATTTTGGGGAATTTTATATTGTTTTTTTATAAAAAAAACGGTAGGCATATGCCTACCGTCACTAAATATTATGAAGTTTAATTCTCAGTTTTTTTAGCCACAAACTAACCGCGTTTTGCGACTGAGCCAAAGCCCTAACTAACCTTGTAAGGTTTATATATATCACGACGAATTAGCGTTTGGGATGTTAATTCGTCTTTTTTGTAAGTCAATAAATATCCCTCGCTTTCGTATCCGTTTTTATAGTCGGTGGAATCCTCACACCACTCTTCATGTCGAATCACTTTTTTAACGACGGTTTTCGTGCGCCGAGTTAGGCCGTCGCTTTTGCCGTAAACTCTAATGCGCACACGCTCGCCGTCTGCACACGATTGAATAAACACGGGGGTGGACGTTTGGTTCAGAAAACTAAAATCACTCCACTCGCTCACCATAGCGTCAAATGATAGAGGGACGTAAGAGGGTGCAAGCGTATGTCGAGTACATTTTTCTATCTTCATACCAGACAATAAAACTGCGTTATAAAGGGTGGTTGCAACTTGACAAACGCCACCGCCCCAATCCTCTTGAAACTCTCCGTTTATAATTACTTTAGCAGGTAAAAAACCTCTCTCTTCCGTCCTCTTTCCTACCCTTTGATTAAAAGAAAACTCCTCTCCACCTAACACGACGGTATCGGACAAATAATCGCAACACAACTCCACGTTTTTCTTTCGATTTTCCATAGAATAACGATAGTCGGTCTCGTACTCTCCTATCAACCGCGTGCACTCTTTCAATTCACTCAAGGAATACGACTGGTCTCGTTTTTTGACTCTAATGGCGTAGTCTATATGCCCTGACGACAAATTTTCCAAAACGTTAGTAAAAAATCTTTCCCGATCCACCTCAAAACCTGATCTTTCGGGGTGGTAGTAAAACTTACCCTTTATAAAATCAATGCAGTCCTCGACGCCTACGTCGTCGATACTATCAAAAACTTTATCCGCATCAAACACCAAATCGTCAAACAGGAAATTAAGTAGATCGCGATCCTCGTAGCCTCGCCTCAAGTCCATAATATACTCTTCCATCTCCTCGCCTACCAAATTATAAAAATCGGGATTTAGTAGATACTCTTCCTCTAAAAGGACCTCTCCGTCTTTAGTTAAACGCACAAAAATTCTCTTCTCTATATCTAAAGCCGTGACAGACTCTGTCACAAGGATAAAAGACGTTAATAAAATCAGAATTAAGCAAATCTTTCTTTTCATAACTATATATTGTGAAAGATAAAAAAAAGTATTCTTGCAAAAATGTTAGATAGTGTTATTTATGTTAGTTTTTGTGAAAAGAATTAACATAATTTAACAAATAATTTAACAAATGTTAAATATTAACATTTTTTCTTTGATAATATACGCATTTTTGTGATATTTTAACAATTTTGAAAATTTTTTGAAAAAATAAAAAATTTTTTTTGACATTGTTTTTATATGGTGCTATAATCAGTTTGCAAGTTAAGAAAAGGACTTGCTCAAATAGCTCATAATTTTTCCCCTTATCATATAGACGACGGGTGGTTAGTGAAAACTGACCACCCGTTGTCTATTATTTTATAATTTGCCCAAACGAAAAAAGCCCCGAAATCATCGGAGCTTTTTCCAAAATACTAAAGACGGAATACTATTTTACGGCTTTTGAATACTCACGAGCCAAAGCAGTAATCTCGTCAAATCTGCCTTCTTTTATCATGGTCTTACTAACCAAGTTTCCACCAACACCCGCGCCTACTGCACCTGCCGACAAAAACTCGCCTACGTTCTTCTCGTTTACACCACCGGTAACGATAAAGTCCACGTTGTTGATAGGTCCTCTAAGCGCCTTTATATATCCTGCGCCCATAGCGGATATGGGGGATATTTTTACCATATCTGCACCCGCTCTAACCGCAGTCATTACCTCGGTGGGGGTGAGAGCTCCGGGAATAGACACAACTCCTGCGCTATGCACGAGTTTAATCACCTCTTCATTGGTGTCGGGAGAGACAACGAACTCACTACCTGCGTCAATCGCTACCTGCGCTTGTTTTACGGTAAGTGCCGTACCAACACCCACGATCATCTTATCGCCCATTTCTTTTTTGAGCAATCTTATAACCTCTGCCGTTTTATTTAAGCAATCTGCGTCCTTTTGGTCAAAGGTCATCTCTATAATATCTATACCACCCTCGCACAACGCATGCGCAAGTTTTATTGCGTCCTCACCGTAAACTGCTCTAACGACCGCCATAAGTTTGGTACTTTTAATTTTATTCAATACTTTTTCTTTCATTTTAACACCTCGACAACATTATACCTACAAAACGAGAAACTTGCCTTAATTTATTTGACGTAATAAGAATTAAATCTTTGAAAAATTGACCTATCTTTTCCAAGAAAGTTTGAAATAATCAAAAAATGCTTAATTTTACAAGTCAAAAAAATAAAGCCCGAAAATCGGACTTTATAGATATTTTTGCAAATCGTTTAGGGAATCGAATACCACGGTTGCTTTCGTGTCGGACTTTTCATAGTCTTTTATACTCGTTTCTCCACTCAAGACGAGCATGGTAGAAATTTTATTCACCCCGCCAAAAGCAATATCGGTATACAGTCTATCCCCACACATCATTATCTCCTCGCCACTCAAGTCTAGCGCTCTTTTAATAGCGTCCCCCATCTCGGTGTAAGGTTTTCCACAATTAACCTCGGGAGTCTTACCCGTAGACTTTTCAATGAGGGCTATAAAACTGCCGATGTCGGGAAGATAGACCTCTTGTGCCGGACAATTTATATCTCCGTGCGTACAAACGTACTTTGCGCCTCTATGCATAAAGGTCACCGCTTTTACGAGTTTAGAGTACTCAAGTTCGGTGTCGTAAGACAAAACCACGATATCCGCCTCGTCTTCCGAGAGAATAATACCACTCTCCAAAAACTCACCTCTTAATTCCTCCGTACCCACTAGATATACCTTTTTGCCTTTGTGGTAGGTATTGAGATAATCTTCCATTGAGTTACCTGAGGTGTAAACGTCGTCACGCTCGTCGAAGATACCTATTTTTTTAAGTTTTTCGATATAGCCTTTTTTGCTTCTTGAAGAATTGTTAGTCAAATAAACTATTTTTCGTCCACTCTCACGGATTTTCTTAAGAGTGTTTTGCATATCGCCGATAAGTTTTCCCTCAAGATAAACCGTGCCGTCAAGATCTAGCAAAAAACATTTAACTTTATCTATTATCTTTTGCGTATCCATTAATAAATCATTCCTCTCAATCTATACAAAGACAATCTGGCTCTCATATAGGGGTGGAAGCCAAGTCCTAACTCTCTTAATTCGTCACTAACGTCAATGTCACGAGTCTCAATCGCGCAACCTGCCCTCACCATAGCGTCTTTAATCTCAGCGTAAGAGGGAACACTCTTCACGATTCGTCTTATCTCACTCCAATTCTCGTTTATCTTCTCAGGCGTTATACCGTCCACGATATTGACGGGGAAATTGAGTTTTTCAACTTCAGGGTACAACGGTCCGTATACTGATTTTACCTCTTCCCAATCAACCTTTTCCAAATGTGCGGATACGCTCTCCATTTCTGCGAGTTTTTCATACTCTTTCATAATCAAAAGAGTTGCAACGCCTACCTTTTTGCCGTGGAAATCGCTGATTTTACCCTCTAAAAGTTTCTTACACTCCCAAAAATGGGAAAGAATATGTTCCGTGCCGGACGCGGGACGAGAAGTCTTAGTAAAGCTCATACCGATACCCGTTTTAAGTAAAGCTTCGAATATCTCCCCTGCCGTCCTTTCGTCCTCTAAAGTAACCTTGTCACACAAAGCAAATATATCGTCCGTTGCTTGACGAGTCAAACCTGCTACTTTATCGCACCAATACTCACCTGATAAAAGGGTGGAAACCTCCCAATCGATAAGTCCAACGTACTTTCCTATCATATCGCCAAAGCCTGCAGACTTTAGTTCTGCTGGACTTTTCGCCAAAATCTCGTTATCGGCTAAAATAACTTCGGGACATTTTGCAAGAATAGTGGACTTAAAATTGCCGTCCGTGATAGGCGCACCGTTAGATGCAAAACCGTCCATAGAAGGAGAAGTCGCAAACAAACAAAGGGGTTTATTCTGTCGTGCGCACGCAAGTCTTGCCGTGTCGTGCAACGATCCCGTACCGCACGCTAAAACACCGTCTACGTTTTGAATGATATTCTCAATATCTAGTACGTTGCGCATATCTGCAACTCTCAAATCGTCGTATATCTTCTCCTCAATCTCAAAGCCGTCCAAGCTCTCCAATATACCGTTTGCAGCGCGCAAAGTGTTTTTATCCGCCATAAAAAGAATTTTTCGAGGAAAACCTGCCTCTTTCAATTCTTTACCAACCCTTTTTACAAGTCCGCTCTCACATTTAATAACCTTAGTGGTAAATTCGTGCGCTCTTCCGCATTTGCAGTTTTGATATTCCTTTTTTATTCTGTCGAGATCCATAATTTTCTCCAAATTGCTTTATAAAAGCATTATACCACTCGTAAATTGTTTTGTAAATTAAAATTGGTCTTCAAAAATCCTCCACCAAATTTTTCTTGCCGTCTA